>JACZYV010000019.1:0-25650 GCA_022570905.1 Chloroflexota bacterium | reverse complement strand
GCCAAAAGGGTCAGACGCCGGCGGGTCAGACAGTTGAGTTTCTGTCCGGACCATCACCGGAGGCCGAGGCGGCGGCCATGCTGCGCGAGTACTTCCGGCTGGACGACAATATCGAAGCCATCTACTTGGACATCAGCCGGGACGCGCGGGTGGCGGAAATGGTCAACAAGTATCCTGGCCTTCGGATATTGCGCACTGAGCCCTGGGAATGTCTGGTGGCCTTCATCTGCTCCGCCAACAACAACATCGCCCGCATCCACCAACTGATGGAGCGCATGTCGGACGAGTTCGGCGACCCTCTTTCCCTGAACGGGCAGACTCGCCACACCTTCCCCAGCCCCGCCGACCTGGCCGAGGCCGGTGAAGGCGAATTACGGCGACTGGGACTGGGGTTCCGGGCGCCTTACGTGGCCCAAGCGTCGATGGCTGTCTTGGAAGGAAGGTTGGACCTGCCGGCCTTGGTGCGCCTGCCGTATCCGGAGGCCAAGGCGGCATTGATGGAGATCAAAGGCATCGGCTCGAAGATAGCCGACTGTATCGCCATATTCTCCCTGGACAAACTGGAAGCGTTCCCCATCGACGTCTGGATCCGCCGCGCTCTCAGCGAGTGGTACTTCCCCGGCCAAAAGACCCCGCCCGACCGGGTCCTGCTGGAATGGGCCCAAGACCACTTCGGCCGCTACGGCGGCTACGCCCAGCAATACCTGTTCCACGGCCAAAGGCTCAGGAAAAAAGCTGACGGCTGATAGCTGTCAGCTGACCGCTATTCCTGCGTAAGTATCAATTTGCCAAAGAAATTGGTCTCGTCCATGTACTTGTGGGCGGCGGCGGCTTCGGACAACGGGAAGGTCCGGTCGACCACCGGTCTGACCGCTCCCCGGTTCAGCATCTCCACGACCTCCCGCATGTCCTCTTTCGTGCCCATGTACACGCCGTAGATCTCTTTCTGCTGGCTGAACAACTGGCCCAGATGCAACTCCGTGCGCAATCCGGTGGTTGCCCCGCAGATGCCGTAGCGGCCGCCGGTCCGCAGCGAGGCGAAGGCTTGGGCGAAGAAGTCGGCCCCCACGTGGTCGACCACACAGTCGACACCCGCCCCTCCCGTGATCTCACGCACCCGGTCCCGGATGTCTTCCTCTTTGTAGTTGATCACCACGTCGGCGCCCAATGCCGTGGCCTTGGCCGCTTTCTCCGGGCTGCTGGTGGTGGCGATGACTTTAGCGCCGATGACGTCCTTGGCAACCTGGATGGCGGCGGTGCCGACGCCGGCCGAGGCGGAGAGCACCAGAACGGTCTGCCACGATTTCAGTTGCAGCCGCCGCACCAGCATGTTCCACACCGGCAGGTAGGTTGTGGGGGTCGCCGCGGCTTGTTCAAAAGACACGCTGTCCGCCAACAGGTGGGCGTTGGCCGCCGGGAGGGATACGAACTCCGCGTAGCTGCCGTCGATGGCGCTGCCCAGGAATCGTGAGCGGCGGCACAGGTCGTCCTGTCCCGCCAGGCACGGCGCGCACTGCATGCAACTCAGGCGGGGGTTCACCACCACCCGGTCACCGGGTTTGAATTCGGCCACATCGTCGCCGCACTCCACTATCTCGCCGGCGCAGTCTCCGCCCAGGATCAGGGGCGGGGGAAATTCCCGCTCCAGTCCCCGGCCGCCGTCCCTGGTGTAGAGGTCCAGGCGGTTGAGGGCCGTGGCCTTAACCCTTATCTTGACCTCGCCCGCCTGCACCTGGGGCTCCGGGCGCTCACCGTAGGTCAGGACTTCGGGGCCGCCGTGGGCTTCGATATAGACTGCATGCATGGCCGTGTTCTCCTTGGGGGCTGGCTGACAGCTATCAGTCCCGATTGAATCGGGACCGTCAGTTTTTTTAGGATTGGGGAGCCGGTGGTTGCTTAGGGGCGGCGTCCGTAGAAGCAGTCATCGCAGAGAAATACGATGGCCAGGGCGTCCTCGTGGCTGCCGATCCGGCCGCATCGGGGCACGTCGCTGTCCTGGCTCCAAGGCTGGTGGAACTTTCCGCCGCACATCTGACAAGATGTCTCTTGGATGCCGTCCAGGGCGTCGCCGCAGATGACGCAGGACTCCAGGTCGCTTTCGGGTAATTCCAGGTTCTCGGGGACGCCTTGTTGTTCTGCCATTATGCGGAGATCAACTCCCTCGCGAGATAATCTGATTCACCAGGGCCCGCTCTTCTTCTTCGGTGCCGGCCAGGCCGTCAAGTTTCGCTGAGTTCAGTTCCCGCAAAACCTCACCGATCTTGGGGCCACGGGAGACGCCCATCGCCAGCAGGTCATCGCCGGTTAACGCCGGACTAACCAGCCGCCATTCATCCAGGTACTGGCGCAGCCGTGCCACAACCAAAGGGTCTTGGGAGAGACGGGCCGACGCCGCGATGGCGTCGGGGTCCAGGCCGTCCAGTAAGCCGCAGACGGCGGAAATTCTAAGCGACGGTCCAGAGATCGCGGGCGCCGTTTCTCTCAACACAATGGTATCACGGACCACCCGCGACCAATCGGAGGGCAGGTTCAGCCGGCGGCTCAACCCAGCCCCGTCGGCGGCGGTCAATGACGCCGCCAGCGCGGCCAGATAGTCGCTTGGACCCAATCCGCCCACACCGGCCAACTTGGTCAGCCCCTGGCCGTCGGATAACGCGGGATGGACCGCCGACAGCGCCCCCAGCTCGATGGCCCGAAGCAGCATCTCAACCGCCCGGTCTTCATGGAATATCTTTTGAAATTCCTGCCGCCACCGGTCTCCGGAGACTGCATCCGCGTGCCCCTCGTCAAGGGTTTTCTTCAGCTCCGACAACGTGCTTTCGGAGATCTGGAAGCCCAGCCTCTGCTCGTAGCGAACAGCCCGCAACATCCGGGTCGGGTCGTCGATAAAGCTGCCCGGATGCAGGGTGGCAACCGACCTGTTAACCAGGTCCTGCAGGCCGCCGTGGGGGTCGATGACATCGGGGGAATCCCCGGAGAGCGGCAACGCCATGGCGTTTATGGAGAAATCACGCCGGGCCAGATCGTCCTCAAGGGTGCCGGCCGAAACTTCAGGGAGAGACCCCGGAAAGGGGTATACCTCGCTACGGGCGGTAACGATATCGACACGGTCGCCTTCGACCTCCACGGTGGCGGTGCCGAACCTGGGATGCACCGTGACCTGGCCGCCAAGTTCTTCGGCCAGGTCCGCCGCCAGGGCCGGAGCATCGCCGGTCAAGACGAAATCCAGGTCATTCGCCGGAACGTCCAGGACCGCGTCGCGCACCGGGCCGCCCACCAGGTAGACCGGAAGACCTTCGCCAGTGGCACGCCGGCGCAGGGAGTTGAATACCGCCAACTGGCCTCCGTTGACGCCGCCGGCGACTCGGTCCAACGAGATGCGGGAAGGGGGCGAATCAGGCCGGGATTCAGGCGTGGGAGGGCCTCCTTTACGAGCGAGAACCGGAGTCGAGATTATAGCATGGCGGGCTGGCATTCCAGGCATACAGACGGGCCTGTTGCCACCGATTGAAACCCCCAAATAAACTGCCCGCCATGCTTTGACAACGTGTGGGCCTGTGGATACAATCCAAACGTACGTCAATCGTACGCACAGGCCCATCGCGCGAGTGTCCCATATGGGTGGGCGCAGGCGCGCGAACCAGCGATTCTTGGGAGGTAAAACTATGGCCGATGCCCAATTCACCACCTTTTACGATTTCCGTTGACCCTTCGTCTACAACGCAGCCGTGTGGCTGTCGAAAGTAGAAGATGCCACCGGAGAGACGATCAAGGTTGACTGGAAACCGTTCTCTCTGGCCCAGGTCAACAGCGATAACAACGATGGCAATGTCAAACTTTGGGAGCTGCCAGAGGTTATAGACGGCACCGACAAAACGTTCCTGGCCCACATGTCCGGCTTAGCCGCCAAGCGCCAGGGCGATGAGGCGTTCCAGTCGTTCTTCATGGCCCTGCTCCGGGCCCGCCACGAAGACAAGAAAGACCTGCTGGACCCGGCCGTCATGGAAGAAGCCGCGGTTGCCGCCGGTCTAGACATGGCCCGCTTCCGCGAGGACGCGGCCGACCCCGAACTGTTGAAAGACATCGGAGAATCCCACACCAACGCCGTGGAAGAATACGGTGCGTTCGGCGTACCCACCTTCGTTTTCGGCGACGGGAAAGCCACCTTCTTGAAGATGTTCATTCCCCCCGATGAACAGGCGGTGGAGATCTACGAGACGCTGACGAAGGTCATGAGCGAGTTCGAACACGTCGGCGAGATCAAGCGGCCCCAGCCCCCGTGGCCTCATGGGGTCATCTAGGGATAAAACCACACCGACCAGGGCCTCCGTCAAGGCCCTTGAAACAGCGCTGGGGTTCTCCTTCAAGGACCCCAGCCTGCTCCGTTTGGCCCTGGTGCACAGTTCCTACTGCAACGAGCACGGGCTGGACCCGAGCCAGTCCTACGAGCGGCTGGAATTCCTGGGCGACGCCGTCCTGGAACTGGCCGTTTCCACTGAGCTTTACCTCCGCTTCCCCGACGCCGACGAAGGGGAACTCACCAAGATCCGCTCCTCCTTGGTCCGCCGCGAGACCCTGGCTCAGATCGCCCGGCGCATGGACCTGGGCAGCTATCTGTTCGTGGGGAAGGGCGTCGAGACCAGCAACGGCCACCAACAAGACTCGGTCTTGGCGGCGGCGTTGGAAGCGCTGGTCGCGGCGGTCTACATAGACCAGGGCAACGAGTTCACCCGCCAGTTCATCCTCAAGTTGATCGACGCCGAACTGGCCCAGGCCGAGCTACAGGGAGGCCCGCCGGAGAATCCCAAATCCCTCCTTCAAGAGATGGTCCAAGGCCAGGGGCTGGACCCTCCTACATACAAACTTGTGAGCAGCGAGGGCCCCGACCACGGCCCCGTGTTCACCGTGGATGTGCTGGTCGACGGGCAGGTGGTGGGCACGGGCGCCGGCGGCAAGAAGTCAGAGGCGGAAGGCGCAGCGGCCCGGGCTGCCTTGGCCACATTGTCCGGAGAGATTTAACCCGCCGCTCCACCCCCGCCGATTCGTATTCCAGTTTTACATTCAACGGGCGCCCAACCCCCGGCCACCCGTCTCCAGGACAATAGATGCTCAGATTCTTCAAACGGAACCGCCAGGAGAACATAGAACACACCCGGGACGCGGTGAAACCCAGCCGCGAGCGTTGGTTCGGGCGGATCCTCAGCGTGCTCAAGTCGTCCAAGCTGGACGATGCGGTTTGGGAAGAACTGGAAGAGATACTGATCTCCTCGGATGTTGGTGTTGACACTTCGCTCCGCATCATCGAAGAGTTGAAGGACACCGTCAAAGAAAAGGGGCTGGAATCCGGCGAAGAGGTCTTCGAGTCGCTCAAAGACTCCTTGGTGGCCGGCATGGAGCCTGAAGACGGCGAATCTCTCTGGATGGATGAGACTGAGGTTACCGGGCCGTATGTGATACTGATGGTGGGCGTCAACGGAGCGGGCAAGACCACAAGCATCGCCAAGTTGGCCCACCATTTCACCCAGGAAGGCAAGAAGGTGATTCTGGGCGCGGCGGACACCTTCCGGGCCGCCGCCGCCGAGCAACTGGAGATCCTGGGTAAGCAGATCGGCGTAGATGTTATTAGCCACGAACCTGGGGGCGACCCAGGCGCCGTGGCCTACGACAGCTATCAGGCCAGCAAGGCGCGGGGCGCCGACGTGTTGATCATCGACACCGCCGGCAGGCTGCACACCAAGTCCAACCTGATGGAGGAGCTGCGTAAGGTCCACCGGGTCCTGGCCCGTCTGGACCCTAAAGCGCCCCACCAAGTGATCCTCACTCTGGACGCCACCACCGGCCACAACGGTCTGGCCCAAGCCAAGTCGTTCAAGGAAGCAGTGGATTGTACCGGCATATTCCTGGCCAAACTGGACGGAACGGCCCGGGGCGGCATCGTTCTTGCCATCAAGCAGGAACTTCAGATGCCGATCCTGTTTATCGGCACGGGCGAAGGTGTCACCGACCTGGCCCCATTCGACACACGGGACTTCGTGGAATCGCTGCTGGCGCCCGTTCCCTGACCCAAACCTGCTCCGCCGGTTCTCACCGATTCCACCCCAAGCCGGCCGGCTCCAGCCCGGCGATCGATAGATAACCGTGCTAGACGCCCTTAGCTGGTACATCGCCATTCAAGCCCTGGGCATCCTGGCCTTGCCCGCGGCCTTCGTGTTATTTCGGAGGCTGCCCGACCGGGGCTTCACCCTGGCCAAACCCGCCGCCATGGTGTTCTTTTCCTACGTGCTCTGGATGCTGGGCCTGTCCCACATCGCTCCCAACGCCCAACTGACCATCATCGTGATCCTGGCTGTGGCCGCCGTACCCAGCGTCTTCCTGTTCCGCCGGTCCTTGACGGAGATCAAAGATTTCGCGCGCCAGAATTGGCCCATGCTGGTGGCGGCGGAGGTCCTGTTCATCGGGTTCTTCCTGATGTGGCTGGGCATCGTCTCCGAAGTGCCCGCCATCAACCACACCGAAAAGCCCATGGACCTAGGGTTCATGACCGCGGTGCTCCAGAGCCGGTTCTTCCCTCCCGAGGACCCCTGGCTGTCGGGGAATCCCATCAGCTACTACTACTTCGGCCATTTCATGATGGCCTTCTTGAGCCAGTTGACCGGTGTCGCCTCCAGCGTGGGCTACAATCTGGGCTTGTCCTTGGTGCCGGGGCTGGTGGCCATGGGCGTCTTTGGACTGGTCTACAACCTGGTTAGGCTGTCGGGCGGCAGCCTCAAAGCGGGCATCGTCTTCGGCGGCGCGGCCCCGGTGTTGGTCCTCCTGGCCGGAAACCTGGAAGGGGCCATGGAGTTCGTGCATCTGCAGGGCTGGGGTGGCAGCGGGTTCTGGGAGTGGGTGGGAATCAAGGGCCTTGAGGGAGCGAATACGGGCTCCGGGGCCTTCCCCGACGGCGGGTGGTGGTTCCGGGCCAGCCGGGTGATCGACACGCTTTCCGGCGGCCAGAGCTTGGACTACACGATCACCGAGTTCCCCATGTTCAGCTTTATCCTGGGCGACCTGCATGCCCACGTGCTGGGCCTGCCCTTCGTCATCTTGGGTCTGGGATTATGCCTCAATCTATTCCATTCCCCGGACAGACTGGGACTGGGTTGGGTGAAGAGTCATCCAGTAGAGTCAGCAGCCATCGCGCTCTTCCTGGGGTCTTTAGCCTTTATCAACCTCGCGGACCTGCCGGTACTGGCCGCCATATTCGGAGCGGTGGCGCTGGTAAAGGCCTACGGTGACCATGAAGGCGACTTGACCAGGGCGGCCAGAGACGCCGCCATCGTTGTCGTGCCTGTTTTGGTCTTGGCTGTCGTCCTCTTCCTGCCCTTCTACAGCGGGTTCGTTCCCCAAACATCGGGCATCCTGCCGCTGCAGGATGTTAACACCAGGCCCTTCCTGCTGTTCTTGGTGATGGGGTTGTTCATCCTGCTGGCCGTTTCATTCCTGGTCCGTCAGCTTCTGGGTCTGGCACGGCCCTCGGACAGCGACAGTTCCGCGGCGGTCTTTGTAATGGTAGTGGCGTTGGCGCCGTTCCTGGTTTGGACCGGTTTGGCGTTCTTCGTCACCTGGATCGACGATGGGACCAGCGCGGCCTTTGGCGAGATCGGCGGCCGGATGATACTGGTCGTGCCGGGTCTGGCCCTGGTGGCGCTGGCCGGGTTCAGCGCGATGCAGCGGGTCAGACTAAAGCTGGACCCGGCAACGGTATTCCCCCTACTGCTGGCGGCGTTGGCTTTCTATCTCCTGGTGGGAAGCGAGCTTTTCTACAACGTGGACCGGTTCGGCGGCGCCTACCGGCGGATGAACACGGTATTTAAGACCTACTACCAGGCCTGGCTGCTGCTGGGCATAGTTGGGACCTACGGGCTGTACTACCTGTGGTCGGTCCGTTCCTCGGTGGGCCAGTCGTTAAACTTGGTCCGGTCCGCGGTGGTCCCGAAACCGGTAGCCCGGTTCCTGCGGGCCGGCCTCCTTCTGTGGGCTGGGGCGGTGGTGGTGCTGCTATTGGCCTCTTTCTACTACCCGGTTGGAGCCGTCCTGGACCGGACCGGGGTGTTCAACGAAGGCCACACGTTCAGCGACAACACCCTGGATGGGCTGGCCTTTATCAAGCAGACCGCGCCGGGGGAGTACGCAGCCATCCAGTGGCTGCGGGACGACGCAACCTGGGGCCGGATGGTGGAGGCCGTGGGCGACGATTATTCCGATTTCGCCCGGATATCCTCCAGTACCGGGTTCCCGACCATCTTGGGCTGGAAGGGTCACGAACTCCAGTGGCGCAATTCATCGGCGCCCTTCCAAGGCCGGGAAGACGACGTGAGGATGATCTTCAGCAGCGGCGATTCAGACGAGGTGCGCCGGTTGCTAGACGCTTACGATGTGCGCTACGTTTACCTGGGCTCAAGAGAGCGGCAGACCTATGGCGGCGAAAACCTGGCGGGCTTCGGTTTTCTGAGAACCGCCTTCCAGCAGGACGGCGTAATAATCTACGAGATGGTCCAAGCAACGGTCCGGAATAAATGAACGGAGATAGGGCATCAGTCCGAGTGAAAACGGCCTTTTCCCCTAGGACACTAGCTCACCGGCTCTGGGCCGGCCGCACCTTCGGCCGGTTGGAAGCGGGTTTCTTGGCCGTGGTCGCAGTTGCCCTGGTCATGCGGCTCTGGGAATTGGGCGGCCGCACCGTGCACTACGACGAGGCCATCCACCTGCACTTCGCCTGGCGGTTGGCGGAGAGCAGCGGCGCTTTTCTGGGCTGGCCCTGGGTGTTCGGCACCGACTACATCCACTCTCCATGGATGCACGGCCCGTTCCAGATCGAATTCACCGCCTTGATGTTCCGCATCTTCGGCGACACAGATGTGACCGCCCGGCTGGGATACGCCCTCTTTGGAACGGCGTTGGTGGCGGTGCCCTACTTCTTCCGTGACTACCTGGGCCGCACGGGCGCGTTCTTGGCGGCGGTGATGCTGGCCCTATCGCCAACACTGCTCTATTTCAGCCGGTTCGGGCGCAACGACATCATCATGGCGTTCTTCGCGGCATCGCTGTTGGTGCTGATGTGGCGGTACATAAACGAGGGCCACCGGCGCTACCTTTACCTTGCTTCAGCCGTCTTGGCCCTGATGTTCGCCACCAAAGAAACTGCCTACCTGGTGGTGGCGGCTTTCGGACTGATCTTATTCATGCTGTCATTGGCGGATTTCCTGCCGTGGGCGCTGGGGCGGGTAAAGCTTTACCAAGTGGGCCGGCCCGCCGGGTTCTTTCTGCTGTTGACCACCCTTACGCTGCCCCAGTGGTCGGCATTGTCCGGCTTATTCCAGAACTTTCTGGGCCTGACTCTGGTCAACCTCGACCCGCAGACGGGCGGGAACGTGCCCAACGTGGACGGCACCGACGGCCTGGTTGGCGCTCCCGCATGGGCCGGCAGGACGTTGCTGCTGCCGGTGCAGGACCTTGCCGTGGGCGTGCATATCGCGGTGGTGTTTGTGGGACTGGCGGTATTGGCCTGGTTGCTCCGGCGAGGGCCTCTTACGGCGCGGCGGATCGCCTGCGTCGCCGGAGTCCCCCTGGCGATGACCGCCGCAGTGGCGCTGTTGCTCTACCGGCCGCTGGCGGATGTGATAGACGCCCGAGGCGTGCCGGTCCTGGACCTGACGTTGGCCGTTCTACTGGGCGCCGCGGCGGTGTCGGCGTTGGTCTACCACCGGTATCCCGTCCAGCGCGGGGTCTTCCTGCTGTTCGTTCCGGCTGTGATCACCGCGCTCTACGCCGTCCTATTCACCCCGGTGCTGGACCTCCAAGCGGTGGTGGACGGGATCCTGCCCAGTGGGGTGACCATCGGCGACGCAGCCAACGGACTGCCCGTCAACTACGTGGCCGCCCTAGGCATCCTGTCCGCCACGATCATCCTATCGGTGGTCTTGGGGGTGCGCTGGCTGGGCGGGGCCTGGTTGGTCTGCGCCGGAATCTTCTACCTGATCTGGGCCGCCCTCTACACGACCCTCTTCACCCATATGGCGGGGGTCTTCAGCGGGTCGTGGCAGGGCATGGGTTACTGGGTCGCCCAGCAGGACGTGGCCCGGGGAAACCAGCCGTGGTATTACTACTTCGTGGGCCTTCCGGTCTATGAGTTGCTTCCCGCGGTCTTCGGCATTGCCGGTGCGGTATATTTCATCAAACGGGGCGACGTCTTGGGCCTGGCCCTAACTTTTTGGGCCGGCGTGACCTTCCTGGCGTACACCTTGGCCAGCGAGAAGATGCCCTGGCTGCTGGTGAACATCACCCTCCCGCTGATTTTTCTGGCGGCAAAATTCTTGGGTGATCTGGCGGAATCCGTCCGCTGGGGACCGGCCCTGCGGCGGGGGGCGGCGGCGTCTTTCTTCCTGGCCCCATTGGCCGCCCTGGGCGGATTATTCTTCTTTTACGCCTACACCGGGAACGCCGGTGACGATGGGGGATTGAGCGTTCAACACTGGGCGGTGTTGGCCGGCTCCTCGGTGGTCCTGGCCGCCGCCGCCTACCTGGTCCGAATAACCTCTACCGCCAGCGGAGGGGCCGTGGCAGCCCTCGGCATGGCGGCGCTACTGTTGGGGTTCGGCATCTGGAGTGGCCTCCGGGCCGCCTACACCTTCGATGATTCCAACCGCGAGATCCTGGTTTACGCCCAGGGAGGCTCGGACCTAAGGGAGACCTTTGCTTCTCTGGAGGACCGGGTCTTTTCTCAAAGCCTGGAAGAGGCTGGTCCAAACCTCACGCCACGGCGGGCAGTGGAAGTGGACTATGACATCTGGTACCCCTTCCAGTGGTACGTTCGGGGCGCCGAGTCAGCCGGGCTACTCAGGTTCACCTGCTTCAAGGTTGAGGATGACGACGGCTGGAACGACAGCTGCAACTCCCTGGAGACTCCCCCCGCGGATGACGAGTTCAAACCAACGTCGTTGCTGCTGACGGCCGATCACGCCGGCCGGAGTGGCGCGGAATTGGAGGGGTACGAAAAGAGCGAACCTCTCCACAGCCTGCTCTGGTTTCCGGAGACCTACCGCCGGCCCTCGGAGGCGCGCCAGGATGAAGAGTGGAAGGACGAGTTAAAGAAAGACCTGGGGTTCTTCAAGGATGTGGCCACCAGCAGGGGGGCCTGGCGCAGCGCCCTGGGTTATTGGATATTCAGGGACCTTGAGCAAGACTGGTTCACCGGCGACTACTACCAATTTGACCGTTGACGGGCCGCCGTTGTCCTGCCGCTTGCGGCCCATATTCGGGCTCCTGTTTGCCTGATGGCTTATCTTGGACCGATATTCAAGCATTGAAGCCGCGGGTATACTGAATCCAGGCCCCACGGGCCTGCCCGATGAACGAACAAGGCTGATAGACCTATGATGGTCACATTGGCCAGAATATAAGGAACCGGTTAGTTGTTCTCGAATAAATGGCAGTTCTGGCTGGGCGGCGTGGTCAGCGTGGTCTTGCTGCTCCTTCTGTTGTACCAGGTGGACTTGGGTGAGCTCAAAGACGCGATTCGAGACGCCAATTACTTCCTGTTGGCGCCTTCCATCGCGGTCTACTTCGTCGCCGTTTTGTTCCGGGCCGTCCGCTGGAGATACCTGCTGGCTCCCCTGGGCGTCTTTTCCGTGGGCCGGCTCTACCCGGTGGTGGTCATCGGCTACATGGCCAACAACTTATTGCCATTACGCCTGGGCGAGCTGGTCCGTTCATATTATCTGGCCCGCCGGGAGAACCTGAACGCGAGTTCGGCCCTGGGGACCATCGCCGTGGAACGCGTCTACGACGGCATAACACTGCTGGCATTCGCCGCCCTGGCCGCGCCTTGGCTGCTGCTGTTGGGGGAATTTGACGGCGCAGCCGACGTGTCCCGCACCACCGGGGTCATCTTTGTGGCGGCGACCATCACCGCATTCGCCGTTTTTTTAACTGTCTTTACGCTCTTGGGCGGTTCGCCATCTTTCGCCAACCGGATGGAGGGTTGGCTGAACGTAGTACCCGCCGGGCCCAGACCCAAGGTGAAGGAACTATTCCGGACATTCGTGGCCGGCCTGGCCGTGTTGAACTCCCCCTCCAAACACCTTGCCCTCTTCATGTACTCGCTGCCTGTGTGGTTGTTGGAATGCTCCATGTATTTCATGCTGGCTTACTCCTTCGGCATCGACGAGCATTTCGGTTCGGTGGGTGTCCTGCTGCTGGTGGTCCTGCTTCTGACGGCCACCTCCAACCTGGCGACGGCGGTGCCCAGCGCCATCGGCGGCATCGGGCCCTTCGAGATCGTTGCCCAGCAGACGCTGATGGCCCTGGGCGTTGGGGCCTCCCTGGCCGGCGCCTACGCCGGGTTCGTCCACCTGGTCGCCCTCTGGCTGCCGGTCAACCTGGCCGGCCTGGCCCTGCTGTGGAAGAACAATCTGTCGCTACGAGAGATCAGCGCCGCCAGCCGGGCCGGCAGCCTGGAATCAGCCCCGGGACTGGCCGGTGAGACGACCGGGGAAGGCAACTGATGCGAGTGGGAATCATCGGAGGCGGCGTGGCCGGACTGGCTGCCGCCTACCATCTGACCAAGGAAGGGCACTTCGCGGAGGTCTTCGAACAAGCTCCGTTCCTGGGAGGCCAGGCGTCCACCTTCGACGTTTTCGGCGGCCGGTTGGAGCGGGGATATCATCACCTATTCGTCAGCGACACCGAGATCACCGAGCTGATCCACGAACTGGGCTTGGGCGACAAACTGGCTTGGCTGGAGTCCAGTGTCGGCTTCTACCACGGCGGCAAGATCTGGGACTTCGCCAGTCCCATGGACCTCCTACGATTCAAGCCGTTGCCAATTCTCGACCGGATCAGGGTTGGCCTCTGGACCCTGCTCCTTCAGAAGACCAAATCCTACAGCAAGTTCGAGAACGTAACGGCCAAAGACTGGCTGTCCCGGCGCATGGGGCAAAAGGGTTATCAGGTTATCTGGGAGCCGCTGCTCCGGGGGAAATTCGGGGAGTTCTACGACAAGATCGGCATGACCTGGATCTGGAACAAAGTAACCTTGCGGGTGGCGTCCAGGAAAGGGGCCGGACAGGTGGAGCACCTGGGTTACCCCATGGGCAGCTTCGGCGAGGTGATCGATGTTCTGGCCGAGCGGGTCGTTCAACAGGGCGGCGCGGTCCATATCTCGGCCGCGGTAACCCAGATCGTGGAATCAGAGGGCTCGGCCACCGCGATGGACGTGCAGCTAGAGGGCGCCGAAAGCGAACGGCGGGAATACGACGCCATCATCGCCACCACGCCGTCCTACGTGTTCACACGCCTGGCGCCGCCCCTGCCCAAGGAGTACCAGGACAAGCTGGTGGGCGTCGATTACCTGTCGGCGGTGCTGATGGTGCTGGTCATGGACCGGCCGTTCACCAACAAGTATTGGCTCAACATCGCGGACCCCGGCATGCCCTTCGTGGCCCTGATCGAACACACCAACCTGATCGACCGTGAGCTGTACGGAGGCAAGCACATCCTCTACATCAGCAACTACCCCAGCCGCGGCAGTGAGTTGTACCAAAAATCGGCCGAGGAACTCATGGACCTGTTCGTGCCCCATCTACAAAAAATAAACCCGGACTTCCAACGTTCCTGGGTGATCGAATACCACCATCACCGGGTTGACGGCGCCCAGCCCATCGTGGGTATCAACTACGCCGCCGGGATACCGGACCACCGCACGCCGCTGCGGGGCCTGTACCTGGCCAACACCACCCAGATCTACCCTGAAGACCGGGGCACCAACTACTCGGTGCGCATGGGCCGCCGGGTGGCCCGGATGGTGGTGGACGACGCCTCCGCCTCGACCCATCTATAAAAGCGGCAAGTAAGACAGGCCAATCCACGCCGGCCCCAGTGTTGCAAATCCCGGTCTGTCTTGTACAATCTATCTGACCCGGCTATCTGAGCCCAAGAAGGGCGCACCGGTAGGAGAATACCTTGGCCAACGAGAACGAACCCCAACAGAAGTCCGGCCAGTCCCGCCGCA
Source organism: Chloroflexota bacterium (assembly GCA_022570905.1). GTDB lineage: Bacteria > Chloroflexota > Dehalococcoidia > Lucifugimonadales > UBA3495 > UBA9611. The sequence goes on along the minus strand of JACZYV010000019.1, from coordinate 11,600 downwards.
GTTTCCTAGCCAAGATGGGCTTGGGCGCGGCCGCCCTGGCCATCGCCGGTGGACCGTTGGGAATGCTTGGCCGTTTCCGCGGCAACCAAGAAAAGGCCGCTTCCCAGGACTTCCCCAGCGAAGACTCCATCTTCCATCCGGCCTCCGACCCACGCCGCAAAGGCTAACGACGGCCGAGCTCCCGCTCCAATCAATCTTCTCTTTGTAACCACGACCGTAGCTAGGGATCTCATTGTTCTCGGATAACGTTGGCATTTTAGCAACGAGATTCTTTCCCGACTGGTCGGGACCTCAGAATGACAGTTTTTAGGCATGCCTCAGAACGGGGAAAGAGATTATCCCAGCGCCGAAAGCCCGCCTATCCTGCACCTAGCGCCGGCCGAACTCCCGCTCCATGTGGTGGGAACTGAAATGGACCATGGTGGGCCGGCCATGGGGGCAGGTATGGGGGTTGGGCGTAGCCTCCAGTTGCTCCAATAGCGCAACCATCTCCGGCTGGGTCAAGGACTTCCCCGCCCTTATCGCCCCGTGACAGGCGATGGACGCCGCCGTCACATCCTCTTTCTGCCGCACCAACCCCTCAAAGGCCGTCATATCCAGCACGTCCAATAGCGACTTGGCCGGGTCGCCGTCACCGAAGATGGCGGGGACGGCCCGCAGCAGGTAGCTGCCGTCGCCGAAGGGCTCGAACTGGAACCCGTAATTCTCCAGCGCTTCCCGGTTGGACTTCAAAGTGTCGCCCTGGGCCGGAGTCAGTTCCACCGCCATCGGCTCCAATAGGGGCTGGGACTGGGGTTCTTGCTCCGAGGTTTTCTGGCGGATGCGGTCAAACAACACCCGCTCGTGGGCGGCGTGTTGGTCAACCAAGAACATCCCGGCAGGCCCCTCAGCAACGATGTAAGTGAGCTTAAGCTGGCCCACCACCTTCAATGGCGGCGCCGGCTGGCGGGGCGCGGCCGCATCCGCCGGAGCCCCGGCAAACCCACCCTGATAATCGGGCAAGCCACCGCCGCTACGGACGCCGCCGAAGGCGCTTCTGGGGAAGAACGACGGCGCCAGGGCCGCCGGATAGTCCGCATCCGGGGGCGCCGCCCCCGCTGCTGTATTCATGGACGGGACCGGCGAATCGGCGACCAAGACGGCGCGGACGGCCCGCTGCACCGTGGAGAATACCCGGCTCTCCTCCTTGAAACGCACCTCGCGTTTGGACGGGTGAGCATTAACGTCCACGTCTTCATAGGGGATGCTGATGTTCAGGGCCGTCAGCGGATAGCGTTTTACCTGAAGGAGGCCCAGGTAGGCCTCTTCAACGGCGAAGGACAGCATCCGGCTCTGGACCCAGCGGCGGTTGACGAAGAAGGTCATGTAGGTGCGGTTGGCGCGGGTCAGGCTGGGCGCGCCGGCGAAACCGTCCACCTGGTAGCCGGTCTCCGGGTCCTCCCCGTGGACCTCCAGCATGGCGGTGGCGGCCTGGGGCCCGTAGACCGCCAGCAAGGCTTCCCTGGGGAGGCCGTTGCCGGGACTGGTGAATGAGACGCGGCCATCCACCATCAACTGAAAGCGTATTCCCGGAAAGACCAATGCGTAGCGGCTGACCAGTTCCTGGACGCGGGAGGTTTCCGCTGATGACGAGCGGAGGAACTTGCGCCGGGCCGGCAGGTTGCCGAACAGGTCCGATACTTCCACGGAAGTCCCCGGCGGGCAACCCTGACTTCCCGACGACACCGGTTCTCCCCAGAGCAATTCCAGGCGGAAGCCGCCCGTGTCCAAGGGCTGCCGTGTGGTTATAACGGTGCGGGAGACGGCGGCAATGCTGGGCAGGGCCTCGCCCCGAAAACCCAGGGTGGCGATGGCGTCGAGTTGCTCTTGGCTGTCGATCTTACTGGTGGCGTGACGCTGGAAGGCGATGGACACTTCTTCGGCGGGGATGCCGTGGCCGTCGTCGATAACCTTGACCTGTTCCACGCCACCGGCCTTGATCTCCACTGTGATCCGGCTGGAGCCGGCGTCGATGGAATTTTCGACCAGTTCCTTGACCACCGACGCAGGGCGTTCCACCACCTCGCCGGCGGCGATCTTGGCGGCCAGGTCTGGCGGGAGGACCTTAATGGACATGACGAAGTCCCGTCCGGAAGAGGGTCAGGCCTGAGGGAATCAGAAGAGGGGAACGGTGGAGCCCTTCTTGCGGTACTGCTTGTCTTCCGACGTGCCCGTGGCCTTGAAGTCGCAGACGATGCGGTAGATACGCTGCATCTCTTGGTCGACGGACCGCTTGAAGAAATAGGGCGGCACCCAAACGCCGCCGAAGGCGGCAACCACCTCCGGATAGTCGTCGATGACAAAATCGGGCTCGAAGGGCACGCCCAGTTCTTCCAGCCGCTCGTGGAAGTGGTGAGTGGGCTTCTCGTAGACGCCGCTCACATATTGGTTCAATTCGAATTTGTTGACGACTTCCCACCGCTCACCCATCCCGGACCAGATATAGATCTTGTGGTCTTCGTCCAATAACGCCTGGAAAGTTTCCTTGGTATCCGGCCTCAGGCTATTGTCCAACCCGAGGATGGTGTAATCCACATCGAAGAAGATATTCATCGGCAGTTAACAGGCCCTCTTTGTCCATTTGCTGTTGATATTTTATTGATACGGGCCACGATTATAGCCCAGACTCCACGTCGGTCCATCGCATAAAACACGCCGGTTATGTCAGGTAATCGGCCGGGCGCCGGGCGGTTTAACCATCGATCTAACGAGCGGCGGCGATGGCGGCATCCACCGCGGCATTGCCGGCGCCGACCATCAGCGTGCCGCCCACCTTAAGCAGGGGCCGCCGCACCAACTTTGGCTCCTGCAGCATCAGATTGATCATCTCGTCATCGGAGAGCTCTTTATCGGCCAACCCCAGCTTCTTCAGGCTGGGACTGCGGCGGGCGAAGATGTTCTCCGTGCCAACCATGGCCGCCAACTCGCGGATCTCCGTCTCGCTGAGGGATTCCTTGAAGAAATCCCGGTCCGACACCTCGATCCCGTTCTGTAAGAGCAACTCTCTTACCTTGCGGCAGGTCGATCAACGGGGCCACCAATAGAATTCAACGGTCTGGCTCAATTGGGCCTCCTAAACGCCTCGGGACCCTTGGCGCTGAGACGGGACGGCAAAATCCCCGGCGTATCTTATACCCGCAGCGGGCTGGTGAAAAGGGGCGTTGCTTCAAAAGTAAAGCACCCAAAGATTTACTGGACTCCTCTCCCCTTGTCACCCTGATCCCGGCCGGAGTCGGGAGAAGGGTCCCGTTGTTCCCGGTCAGTGCCCGTATTCCAGCAACGAGATTCTTCGGCTGGCGCCTCAGAATGACAGTTTCGAGGCTTGGCTACGAACAAGGGGGACCGCTCAAGGCCCTTCGTTGGCTTCTTTCTGCAGCTCGTAGAGCTTGTTTATGGCTTCAAGCGGCGTCAGATTCGGTATGTCCAGTTCTTGGAGCAGCCCCTGCAACCTCCCGCCGTCGGTGAACAGGGCCATCTGCTGCGCCGGTTCGCCCTTTGGGCGGGCTCGGCGTCCGCCATTCTCCTGGCTCTGGGCCTCCAGATCGGCGAGCACCTCCCAGGCGCGGTTGATCACGCCCTGGGGCAGCCCAGCCATTTGGGCCACATGAACCCCGTAGCTCTTGTCGGCCCCGCCGGGCACGATCTTGTGCAAGAAGACCACCTTGTTGCCCTCTTCGGTCACCGCCACGCTGCAGTTACGCACTCCGGGCAGGCTGGCGGCCAGCTTGGTCAGCTCGTGGTAATGGGTGGCGAACAGGGTCTTGCAACCCAGCCTGGGGTCGTTGTGAATGTGTTCGATCACCGAGCGCGCGATGGACAGGCCGTCGTAGGTGCTGGTGCCACGGCCGATCTCATCCAGGATCACCAGCGAACGCGGGGTTGCCTGGTTCAAGATGGCGGCGGTCTCAACCATCTCGACCATGAATGTGGACTGGCCAGTGGCCAGGTCGTCTTGCAGCCCGACCCTGGTGAAGATGCGGTCCACCAGACCGATCGACGCCTCCGACGCCGGAACGAAGCAGCCGATCTGGGCCATTAGGGTGATGATCGCCACCTGCCGGATGTAGGTGGACTTTCCAGCCATATTGGGGCCGGTCAGCACCAACACCCTGGTATCGTCGTTGGAGAGGTCCACGTCGTTTGGCACGTAGGCCCCGGTTTGCAGGACCCGCTCCACCACGGGGTGGCGGCCGTCCTTGATCCGGATCGCGTTGCCCTCGTCAAGTTTGGGCCGGACGTAGCCGTTCTCCACGGCGGCGTCGGCCAGGCCCGAGAACACGTCCAGCCTGGCGATGGCCGCGGCGGTCCGGCTGATGGCGCCGGCCGATTCAGCCAACTGGGCGCAGACCCGGTGGTAGACATCCCGTTCCGCTTCTTCGAGACGCTCCCGGGCATTAAGCACCAGGGACTCGTATTCCTTCAATTCCGGGATGATATAGCGTTCGGCGTTGGTCAGGGTCTGACGCCGGATATAGTCCTCGGGCACCTTGTCGATGTTGGACTTGGTGACTTCGATGTAATAACCAAAGACTTGGTTGTACCCCACTTTGAGGCCCTTTATCGACGTGCGTTCCCTTTCCCGCTGTTCCAGTCCGGCGATGAACTGCCGGGCGTTGGAGGAGGCGCTCTTTAGTTCGTCCATCTCGGTTGAGAAGCCGGGTCTGATCACGTTGCCGTCCCCCACGGCGCCCACCGGGTCCGGGGCGATGGACTCCTCGATCAGCGAGCACACATCGGACAATGGGAGTAGTTGGCCTTGGAGCCACTCCAGATCTGGGCCGTCCAGCAACTCCCGCAGGCTGGGCACGGCGGCCAGGCCGTCCTTCAAGGCGATCAACTCCCTGGGGGCAACCGTCCCGGATACGATGCGCCCGGCGATGCGCTCCAGATCGGCGACCTTGCCCAGGGAGGAGATCGCGGCCGTCCGTTTCAGGCCGTCCAGGTAGAAGTGGTCGACGGCGTCGAGCCGCTGTTCCAGTTCGGTAAGGTCCAACAGGGGCTGGCCCAGCCATTGACGCAGCAACCGGCCTCCCATGGGCGTTTTGGTGCGGTCCAGCGCCGCCAGCAGGGAAAGTTCCTTGCTTTCGTTGCGCCCCGCGGCGAACAGCTCCAGGTTGCGGCGGGTCTGGGAGTCCAGAGTCATGAAACTGCCGGTGGCGTAGATGGACAGGTTGGCCAGTTTGAGTTTGGCGGCCTTTTGGGTGCGCGCCAGGTACTCCACGATGGCCCCGGCGGCGGCGACGGCCAGGTCCTTGCCCTCGCAGCCAAAGGACTCCAGAGTGAGGATGCCGTAATGGGACAGGAGCGCTTGGCGGGCCTCGTCCGGATGGAATATCCTGGGCTCCACCGGCGTCAGCTCGTAGTTGGGTCCAGCGCCGTTGTTCCCATGACCGGCCCAGGGCGGAGGGTCGTCGGATTCGGGGACCAGCACCTCCGCGGCTTCGATGCGCTCCAGTTCCAGGGGCAGCTCGTGGAGGGCCAATTCGGTGGCCAGAAACTCGCCGGTGGTGATGTCAACGTAGGCCAGTCCCACCCGCTCTTCGGCCACGGAACCGACGGAAACAGCGGCCAGGTAGTTGTTGGTCTTCTGGTCCAGCAGGGCCGACTCGATCACGGTGCCCGGAGTCACGACCCGGACCACCTCCCGGTCCACCAACCCCTTGGAGGTGGCGGGGTCGGAGGTCTGCTCACAGATGGCGACCTTATGGCCCTTCTTGATCAGGCGGGCGAGGTAGGTGTCAAGGGAATTGGCCGGCACCCCCGCCAGGGGCACCCGCAGGCCCTTACCCATGCTGCGGGAGGTGAGGGTGATCTCGAGCTCTTTGGCGGCGAGCACGGCGTCGTCATCGAAGGTCTCGTAAAAGTCGCCCATCCGGAATAGCAGTATCGCGTCCGGATGTTCGCCCTTGATCTTAAGATATTGCCGGCGAATCGGTGTCACTACCCAACCCTGCCCTTTGGATTACACCAAGTTGATTACACCGGTCATTCTACTCCCAATTATGTCCGGTGGGAGCCCTCGCCGGTCACCAGATGGAAACCGGCGGCGGTTAGAATATTCATTGGCTGATCAGAACTAGGGTTTCCAGAAGCGCTCTTCGATAAAATTCCAGCCTTGGGGCACGAACTTTGCTTTCACGTCTTCGATCATGCCAGGGTGGCCGCAGGCGTACACTCTGGTGTCGTCTTTGGGGAGATTGAATCGCTGGAGGTACTCTTCGGCGATGGTGTTAACCCGGCCGGTGACGCCCTCCCAACCGGCATTCCTGGCCTCGGTTGGCCGGCTGATGGTGGGAACGAACTTCACCGTGTCCGGGTACTTCTTAGCCAGTTCGTTTAATTCCACGTCATAAGTCAACTCATCGACGTAGCTGGCGCCGTACATGATGTAGAAGACGTGCTGCCCATCATCGCCCTCAGGGCCGCCGTCGTGCAGGTACTGGCGCACCATGCTCATGGATGGGGCCAAGCCGGTGACCGTGGAAAGCATGAAGTGGTGGTGCATCTTCCGGTCCATGGTGAAGATGCCCTTGGCCCTGGGGCGGACGGACATGCAGTCGCCCACCTTCAGGTCCCACATACGCGGGGTCAGCTCGCCTTCGGGCACCAATTCCACGAAGATCTCCAGATACTTCTCGTATGGGGCGGAGACGATGGAATAGGCGCGCTCTATCTTGCCAAGTCCTAGGGTGCAATACTGGCCGGGCTTAAAGTCAAATTTCTCCGAAGGCTCCAATTTGATGACCATCAGGTCTTCGGTCACGTCCCGGCGCTCCACCAAGCTGGCCTTGGGAAACGCTGGGTTCGGGGTCAGGTCCGGAGCGCCGGCTGGCCCCTTGGTTGTTGCTTCTACCATCGTTACTCCTTAGGTTGACTGCCACTGATTATTGCCACTTGGCCGCCAGGCCAAGTATCAATCTATGTCTGGCTATGTCTGGCTAAATCCTAACTCTTCTAGTCGATCTTGCTGACGCGGGCCCGGTGGATATCCAGTCCCGGCACCCGGGATGCGGGCTCCATCTCTTCGGAGATCTGCAGGTCGATCGCCAACTGCCCGAACAGGGATGTGGAGGCAACGACGCCGACGGGAACCGCTTCGTTGATGCGGGCCAACCCGGCAAGCCGGCCGGCGGCCGTCTCCACCACCACTTTGCCACCCTCTTGGATGGATAACGAGGCGGCGTCGGCGGGATTAAATTCCACGAATTCGTCTCTTTCGATCGTGTTACGGCGTCCTTTGACGATGTTGATCACCCGTTCCTGTTGCAACAGGACCCGGCCGGGCACGAACCAGAGCGGGAAATCGGTGTCCGGGCCGTCTTCGGCATCGGCCGAAACAAAGGCCGGCGTGATGGGTTCCGCTCTCCGGTCCTTGAATCCGTCTTCGTACAGTATCGAAGTGCCCTTGCCGCCGCTTTGAACCGGCCACTGCAGGCCCCGGTCTTCCCGGCTGGCGTACAGCACCTGAGTCGGTTGCGGGCTCTTCAGGTCAGTCTTGAACACCAGGCCTCCCTGGTTGGCCAGACTCCGGTAGGATACCCCAGCGTAGACCGGCGCCACCCGCGCTATCTCATCCATTGTCTCAGAGGGCGATGCTAGTAGGAAGCCCGGCGCTCCCATCTTATGGGCCACATCGCAGATCACCCGCCATTCAGCGCGCGCGCCGCCATCAGGCAGTTTCCTGCCTGGCTTCAGACGCTGGATGCGCCGCTCCAGGTTGGTGAAGGTGCCGTCTTTCTCGGCGAAGGTGGACCTGGGCAGAACAACGTCGGCGCGTTGGGCGGCGCCGCTCAAGAAGGAGTCGCAGACCACCAGAAATTCCAGGTTGTCCAGGGCGGCCAAGGCGTCTCCCAGTTTGCCGTTGCTGAAATTGGGGCTGTCTCCGATGAGGAATAAGGACTTGACCCGGCCGTTTCTGGCCCCTTCGATGATCTGGGCCAGGCCCAGTCCCGGAATCTCGGGGATGGACGAGTCCCAGAGCGCCTCAAGCGCCTTCCGGTCATCTGGGTTTGAGACCCACCGGTATCCGGGTAGCCGGTCAGGCACGCAACCCACGTCCCAGGCGCCCTGCTCATTGGCGCCGGGCCGCATGGGGTAGATCCCCGCGCCTGGTTTGCCCAAGTTTCCGGTCACCAAAGCCAGGTTCACCAAAGAAAGAACGCAGTCCCGGGCCAGGCCCGGCTGAATATTGTCCAGAGCGTAGACCAGAGCGCCCGTATCCGCTTCGCCGTAGAGACGGGCCGCCTCGGCGATGTCCGCGGCATCGACTTGGGTTATCTTCGAGATCTCTTCCAGGTCCAGGGCGCTGAGGGCGTACTGGAGGGTTGCCGGGCTTTCGCAGTTCTCGGCCAGCCAGTCGTCTTTCTGGAACCCCTGGTCAATCACCGATTTCAGCAACCCGCCCAGCAATAATAGCTCGGTGCCGGGGACCGGGCGCAGCCAAACGTGAGCGTAGCGGGTCAACTCCACTTCCCGGGAGTCGATGACCACCAATTTGGCGTCCTTCCGGGCCGCCCGTTTGATGGGCACGCCCACCACGTTGTGCTCCTCGGTGACGTTGCTGCTAAAAACGATTATGCAACCCGATTGCTCCAGGTCCCAGATGGGATTGGTGGCCCCGGCATAACCCAGCGACTGCTCCAACCCCGCGGTCAACTCAGGCTGGGTATTGGAAGTCTGATCGACGTTATTAGACTTCATGGCGGTCCGGGCGAACTTCTGGGCCAGGTAGTGCTCTTCGTTGGTGCTGTTGGGGGAGGTCAGAAAGGCGAACGCCTCTCCGGAGTATTCGGCGAGGCGCGCGGCCACGACATCGAGGGCTTCGTCCCAGGTCGCCTCAACCAGTTGGCCGTCGCGGCGGACCAGGGGAGTCTGCAGTCTGCTGGGGTCGTTCACGAAATTAAGACCGAACTTGCCCTTGAAGCAGGCCTGGCCGTGGTTGGCCGGGGAGTTGATCTCGGGCACGACCCGGATCAGGGTCCCACCGCCGTCGTACTCCACGTTCAACTGGCAGCCCACGGGACAGAGTGGGCAGATGGTGCGCTCCACGGTGCGGGGCTTGTCCCACTTGTGGTCCCGCTCGACCAATGCGCCCACGGGGCAGACGTCGATGCAGGCGCCGCAGAACTCGCACCCGGACTCCAGCAGGGATGTTCCAAATGACGTGCCCACCAGCGCCTGGCCGCTGCGCAAGGTGAACGCGATCGCGTCGTCGCCGCGCAACTGCTCGCAGGCGTTGACGCAGCGTCCGCAAACGATGCACAGATTGTAGTCCCGGTCATAGAATGGGTCGGCCACTTCCAGGGGAATATCCCGGTACTTGTATTTCAGCGGCGATTCCAGGCTCATTCCCAGGTAACGGACCGTGTCCTTGAGCTCGCACCGTTCGTTCTTGGGGCAGGTGACGCAGCGGTCGTTGACCGATACGTGGCGCAGGCACACATCGGTGGGACCGCAGATATCGACCCGGTGACAGGTGAGACAGCCGCTGGGATGCTCGGCGATGATCATCTCCATGATCGAGCGGCGCAGGTCGTTAACCTCGGTCGTGTCGGTCTGAATCTTCATGCCGTCGGCCACGGGCATGGTGCAGGCGGTGGGGAAACCGCGTTGCCCCTCCACGTTGACCACGCACATTCGGCAGGCGGCGAAGGGCTTCATCCCGGGGTGGTAGCAAAGGTATGGGACGTAGACCCCGGCCTCGATGGCCGCTTCCAGGACCATCTTGCCCGGCTGGGTCTTAACCTCTTTGCCATCAAAGCTGATCGTGATTTCGTCGGCCATTCAAAAGCCTCTATATACCGCCGGCCGGACTTTCGCCAACTGGGCCGGTCTATCGTCGGATCGGGTTAGCGGCGCGAGGCCGCCGGAGAGTACCGGGGCGTTAAGCAGGTCCCGGTGGGACATTTCTTTTCCAATATGTGAGCATCGAACTCAGGCCCAAAGTAACGCAGGGCCGAGGAGACCGGGTTGAAGCCCAGTTGGCCGTGGCCGCAGAGCGAGCCGGCCTGCATGTTCTCGCCTATGCTCCGCATCAGGGTGAGGTCTTCGGCTGTGCCCTCCAGGCAACAGATACGCTCCAAGACCTCCAGCAGGTGGCTCATCCCCATCCGGCAGGGGAAACACTTGCCGCAGGACTCGTACTGGCAGAAGGCGATCAGCGACCGGGTCAAATCCACTATACAGGCGCTATCGTCGGCGGCGATGATGCCTCCAGCGCCCACGATGGCCCCGGCGTCCCTCAGCACCTCGAAATCCAAGACCAAGTCAATATTATCGGCGCCCAGGACTCCGCCCAACGGTCCCCCGGTCTGGAGGAATTTCAAGGCCTTGCCATCCCGCATGCCGCCGGCGGCCTCGTAGATCACATCTTTCAGGTTCATGCCCAGCGGCACCTCCACCATACCGGTGTATTTCAGGGGGCCCGACAGACACAAGATGACGGTGCCGGTGCTGGTGTCGTGGCCGATGCCGGCGAACCACTCGCCGCCCTTGGTGATTATCTCCGGAACGTAGGCAAGGGTCTTTACGTTGTTGATGTTGGTGGGCTTGCCGAAGAGGCCGACTTGGGCGGGAAAGGGCGGCCGGAACCTGGGCATGGCCCTCTTGCCTTCGATGGCTTCCATCAGCGCCGATTCTTCACCGGCCACGTAGGAATCGCCGGTGAGAGCGATCTCTATCTCATAGCTGAAATCCGAGCCCATGATGTTCTCGCCAAGGAAGCCCAACTCCCTGGCCTGGTCCACGGCGGCGCGGCAGCGTTCTATGGGGCCGTTATGGCCGTGTCGGATGAAGATGTAACCCTTGTTGGCCCCGGTGGCGTACCCAGCGATGATCACCCCCTCGACCAGCGTGTTGGGGTCGCTCTCCAAGATGTTCTTGTCGTTGAAGGCCCCAGGGTCGCCCTCTTCGCAGTTGCAGAGGACGTATTTTTCGGAGGCCGGGTTTCCGGCCAGGAAGCTCCACTTGACCGCGGTTGGAAAGGCCGCGCCGCCCCGGCCCCTGAGTCCCGACGCCTTGACTTCGTCCAGCGTCTCTTCGCGGCTCAAGTTGGTGACGGCCTTGTGCAGCGCTTGATAGCCGCCGTTCGCCACGTATTGATAGATGTCTTGCGGGTCGATGTTGCCGGCGTTCCTGAGGGCGATGCGGGTTTCCCAGACCCGCATGGGGTGTTGGTCCAGGTCGGGGATGCCTTCCGGAACTGGGGCATCGCTCCCTTCCTGGGCGAGATATCCCAGGGCCATCGCGGTCACCGGTGTTCCTCCCGCGACGTGGGAGGAGATTATCTCGGCCACGCTACCGGGATCGACGTTGCCGTAGAAAACGCGGTGCCCTCCGGGGAGCTGCACGTCCAAGAGCGGCTCGGCGAAGCAGAGGCCCAGGCAACCCACACGGCTCACCTCGGCGGAAACGCCCTGACTCTCCAGGGCCGACTTCACGGCGTCCACCACGGGGAATGCCCCGGCAGCCTCGCCACAGAGGGCGGTCCCGATCCGGATCCAAGGACGTTCGCCGGCGGTGAGTTCTTGCCAGCGCTTTCCAGCCTCCAACCCGATCTCCAA
>JACZYV010000160.1:0-7165 GCA_022570905.1 Chloroflexota bacterium | reverse complement strand
ACCCGCTGCAGGCCCTCGTCGGCCACATAGACCCGGTCCTGGCTGTCGATGGCGATGGAACTGGGCCACCAGAATTCTCCGTCCCCGGTGCCGCCGGTGCCGAACTCTCCCAGGAACTCCTCGTCCAAGGTGCACATCGACACCCGTTTAGAGGGCAGCCGGATGGCGGTTTCAGGGCCGGCCCGGTTCAGGACGTAGATAACGCCCTGGGAATTTATGGCCAGGTCCACCGGGTTGAGGAACCCCCGCCCGGTCCCGGCCAGAAAGCCGATGGTGTGGCTATATGTGAAGGTCTTGGTGGTGGTCATTTATGGCTCGCTAAAACCCTGATACTTTTTAGGAGGTCTCCCTCGCGCGCTTGTCATTCTGAGGTGAAGCTTTGTTCCACCCGAGTAATGAGACCCCTCGCTTCACTCGGGGTGACAACATCGGGGAGCGGTCGCCACAACCTGAGCAACTGCCAGCCCGCTAGGCCATCTGGTATTCGCGGGTGGCCAGGATCACTTGGAGTAGTTCCACCACCTGCTGTTCCGAGCAGGCCACCGCGTCTTCGGGGGTGAAACTGACCTCGCCCCAATTGGCGGCGAACTCCACCAGCCGCTGGCGGGTGCCCTCCGACACTTGGAGATTGCCGGCCAAGAGAAGACACTGGTCCACCAACTCGTCCGGCTGGTAGCTGTCCTGGCGGTCTTTCAGCCGCTGAATCATGGCCCGGACTCCCGGCTGCTGAGTGTCGCCGATGACCAGCGCGGAGGAGTTAACCCGCTCCACCAGAGTGCCGGTGTCCACCCATTCGGTGCCGGTATGCCAACCCTCCACGGTGGGAGGATTCAGGATCTCCTGGCCCATGAAATTGGCGTCGCTGGCCAGGTTAGTGATGTCCCATTGGGGTGTTTGGTAGCTGCCGGCCAGCCTCGCGGCGCCGACCACCAACTCGGCCGGGCTCTTGATCCGGGCGTACCAAACGTCCTCCGACTTGAAATAATCAGATTGGAACAGGGCCCGCAGCACCGAACGGATGTCGCCGCCGGTCTTGCGGAACTCCTCGGCCAGGAAGCCTATGGCCTCCTCGTTGGGGGTGTCGGAGACAAAGAAGTTGTACAGTTTTTTGGCGATGAACCAACTGCTGGCCGGGTGCATGGTGATGATGTCGATGATGTCTTCGCCGTTGAAATTGCCGGTGCGGCCCAGGAACGTCTTCTCGGAATCGTCGTGGTCCTCGGGCTTGTACTCAAATTGCCAATCGATGCGACCCGAGGGCCAGATCGAATCCCTGGACGCCCGGACGCTCATATAGTCCTGGTTGGCGATGGTCCAGCCGGTGAAGGCCCTGGCGCAACTCTTGACGTCCTCTTCGGTGTAGTTGCCGATGCCCATTGAGAAGAGTTCCAGCAACTCCCGTCCGTAGTTCTCGTTGGGAGCGTCTTTGTGGTTGTCCTTGTTGTCCAGCCAGAAGATCATCGCCGGGTCGCGGGACATTTCCATCAATATATTGTGGAAGGTCCCCAGGCCGTGGCGGCGGAAGGTGTCGGTCTGGTTGAACACACCCTTGGCGTGGTTCAGCTTGCCGTAGGCGGTGGCGAAGAGCCCGTGCCAGAACAAGGCGATCTTCTCCTCCAAGGGCCGCTTGGAGTTGATCATCTTGTACATCCAATAGGACTGGGCGCTCTCGAAGTACATCACGCTGTTCTGGTCGGGTTGATACCTCCGGACCAGGTCGTCGTCCCATTCGGGGGCGTCTTCGGGGTGGAGCAACTCCTCGAGGGTGGCCTCGTATCCCTTGGCCTGGTATTCTTCCAACTCTTGGAGGGTGGCGCCGAATCCGGCCCTCCGCAGCAGGTGGGCCATGAGTCCAAGTCCATTGTCAGCCATCACGCGGCCTCCCAAAAACGGCCGCGAACCGAATAATCCCAGATTATCCAAGCGGGCGCGACCGGGTATTAGATGCCAAGCACCATCGGATTTGGGCTAGTATAGCATCTCCAAATTTGTCCCAGTTATGGGCCACCTACACCGGGCTTTGTAATCATAAATATGATGATCCAGGCGTAGACTTGACCGATTTATAAAAAAAGTTTAATATTCCTCAAAATACTGGTATGGAATTCGTGGAATTCCCCTTGACAGGGCGTGGTTTCTTTACATTAATGTGCTAGTGGGTCAACGGGAGAGAGTGTGGCGAGGGTTGTGATGTTGCCCAATGTCTTCTCTAAGCCGGTGGCCGAGGTTTTCGGACCATCGGCTTTTCCTGTTTCACTCCCCTGTTTTAAAGGAATATCGAGGAGGTAGGAAGATTGAAAGAATGGCCGGCCAGTGGCCGGCGCCGCGGAAACATATCAAGAACGTGCCCGCCACAAGCGATTTAATCATGGCTGGACCCCGTAGGTTCGGCCCGGTCAGGGTCAAAAGCACTTTTCTCTCTCTTTTTAAAGAGTCTCTGGGGAGACCCCCGGAAAAACCCCGGCATATCCATATAACGACGGCGTCAAGTGGTGACGGTACTGGGTGGGGCGGAACGTTCAATAATAATTGAATGAGGGTTTGGGTGTAACGATGATGTCGACAGCCGTGAAGATCATCAGTGATGGGGTTATCAAGATGGACGGAGGGTCCATGTTCGGCCAGGTGCCTAAGGTTGCCTGGGAGAGCAGCGTGGTCACTGACCGCAAGAACCGGATGACCCTGGGCTTGAATTGCCTGTTGCTGCAAGTCAGCGGACAGAACGTGCTGGTGGATACCGGAATAGGCTCCAAAGAGATCGACCAAGACAAAGAGAACCTTGGGTTGGTGCCCAGCCGCCTGTTGAAGGGCTTAAAGGGCGTGGGTCTCACCCCCAAGGATATCAGCGCGGTGATCCTATCCCATCTGCATTTTGACCATTCGGGCGGTTGCACCCGGCTGGACCGGGCCGGCAACCTGGTGCCCACCTTCCCCAAGGCCAAATATTACGTCCAGCGCGACTGTTGGGAAGAGGCTTGCAACCCCAATGAGCGTTGCCACGGCGTGCACCGCTCGGACAATTTCCTGCCCATCGAGGCGCGGGGTCAACTGGAATTGCTGGATGGCGATACTGAGATCATGCCCGGGCTCAATGTGATCGTCACCGACGGCCATGCCAAGGGCCACCAGATGGTCATGTTCAACCATGGCGGCGAGCGGGTGGTGTTCCTGGGGGACCTCGTTCCCACGCCCCATCATCTCAACTTGGTGGCCATCTCCGCCTTTGACAGCTCCCCCGAGAAAACCCTGGAGCAGAAGCGGGACCTGTTGAGTCAGGCCGAGCGTCAGGGCTGGCTCTTGGTCTTTTCCCACGGGCACGATGTCAAAGCAGGGTATCTGGAGCGCCGCGGCGAGATGGGCTTTCTCAGGCCCGTTGACCTTTAAGCCGGCTCAATAACCGACTAGACGGCTCTGAAACTTGATTTGCTCCATTTGTCATTCAGGCGTGCGCTCCTTGGCGGGGCCTGCCTCAAAACTGTCATTCTGAGGCGTAAGCCGAAGAATCTCGTTGCTAAAATACGAACACTGACCGAGAACAAAGAGACCCTTCTCCCGACTCCGGTCGGGATCAGGGTGACAGCAGTACTGCATGGATGACCGAAGATTAAGCAGTGCTCTCTCGACGGCCGGTCTAATCGAAAAATCAGCTAGACGACTTCGGCCGCGACCCAATCTTCATCCAGGCTGACCAACCTCGCGCCGGTTATGACGTTGCCCAGGTCCCGCCTGTTCCGCGTTTGGACTCGTAGGTAATTGTCGGTGAGTCCGCTCCAAACCCCAACCGGGCCACGCCCATTTGCTGGCTCCCAAAGCACCGGTCTAGTCTGGCCCAGTGCCCTCAGTCGAAATTTTTCCGCCGCGGCAGCCGCCAATTCCAGCATCTCCCCGGTCCGTTCTTTCTTCTGAGCGTCGGCCACCTGCCGTTCCAGGTGGGCTGCCGACGTCCCCGGCCTGATGGAGTAGGGGAAGACGTGCAGGTTGCTGAATCCCATCGACATGGCGAAGCTATAGCTCTCGGCGAATTGCCTGACTCCCTCGCCGGGAAAGCCCACGATGACATCTGTGGTTATCCCCGCGTCCGGGACCACTGTCCGCACAAGTTCGACCGTCTCCGCGAACCGGGCGGTGTCATAGCGCCGGCGCATGGACCGCAAAATGGTGTCGCTGCCACTCTGCAGCGGGATGTGGAAGTGGGGGCAGAGGCGTGGGTCTTCCCACAGTTCCAACAGCTCCGGAGTGATCTCCTGGGCTTGCAGCGAGGACACTCTCAGCCGGTCGATGGATGTTTCGGCCAAGACCCGTCTGATCAGTTCCCGCAGACCGGTCCCGGAGAGGTCGAAACCGTAAGTCCCCAATTGGGAGCCGGTCAACACCGCCTCCCGGCAGCCGGCGCGGCCGTTGATCTCGGCGATGATCTTCTCGGGCGGTATGCTCCGCTCCCGGCCCCGTACCTTGGGCACGATGCAGTAGGCGCAGACCTGGTCGCAACCCTCCTGAATCTTAACCATGGCCCGGCTTCGCCCTGACGGCGGCTCAGCCGCGTTTTCTGGGGCGGCTGCTACGGAATTATCTGGGTTGACATTGAGTTTAGCGGCGACCGTGGCAACCAAGCTTTCCTTCTGGCGGTTGTCCAGGACCAGGGAGACGGCATCCATGGCTAAAAGATCGTCTTTGGCCCGTTGGGCGTAGCAGCCGGTGGCCACCACCAGGGCGTTGGGGTTGGAGCGGCGGGCGCGGCGCAGGTACTGACGGGCCTTGGAGTCGGCGTTGGCGGTCACGGTGCAGGAATTCAGCACCACCACGTCGGCCTGGGCGGCGGACCGGACCAGGGTGAAGCCGGCCTGTTGAAACTGCCGGGCCAACACCTGGCTATCGGCCTGGTTCAGCTTGCAGCCGTGGGTGTGGATGGCGACCGTCGGGCCGCCTGGCGGGCTGTTTTCTGAGCCGTCGGTTTTCATCTTGTTGGGCCGCCGTCCATCTCTTCCAGTTCGTCCAATTCTTCCATCTCTTCCAATTCGTCCAGCTCGCCTTGGACCAATGCGTTAAGCAGGTCGCCGCCGGGAGCCAGGTCCCAGAGGCGCTCCACGGCCCCGGTGACATCCTCCAGGGTCGCCACCAGACTGTCGGCCCTGATGCGTGATTCCCGTACGCGCTCGGCGGTCTCGCCGAAGGACGCAAGCTTGGTGAAGCCCTCACGGATACGCCGGTCCCGGTTCTCCTCGCCCAATTCGTGGGCGTACTCCTCCACGGCCTTCAGCCCGTCCAACTCCCGGCCCCGGCCTAGGGCCACGCCCTTGACCGCCAGGGTCAGGCTGCCCCAAAGCAGTTCTTCGCAGCGGTCCCAGCGGCCTTTGCGTATCTGGTCCATGGCGTCTTGCAGCAAGCGCAGGCTCTGGCCCCGGTAGCGCACCAGGCGGTCTTCGTCTTTCTTGCTCAGGTCTGGCATAACTTCGAATACGATTTTACCACCGTAACCCGGCCAAAGGACCTGGGCATGGCAAGCTTGGTTGCCAAATGTGGGCTCCGGTGGCAACATAGGTGACTGCCCGAGACCTGTTCTAACGCCCCGGCCGGGAGCCTAGGCCCCGCCAGGAGAAAATCGATCGTGGCCCCAGACGCTTTAAGTTCCTTCCGGTTTGTCGGCTATCCAGTCCGGGTCCACGCCGGGCCGGACGCCATCAGCAAGTTGGCTGAAGAGGTTGACCGGTTCAAGGCCCAACGCGTCTTGGTGGTCTGTGGGCAGTCCGTGGCCGGCAAGACAGACCTGGTGGACCGGGTGAAAGAGGCATTGGGAGAACGGGTGGCCGGGGTATTTACCGGCGGAAAGACCGGTTCGCCGGTGACATCGGTGCTGGAGGGCGTGGCGGCGGCACGGGACGTCGATGCGGACGGCATCGTAGCCGTCGGCGGCGGCAGCGCCGTGGTCACCGCCCGGGGCATCACCATCCTGCTGGCCGAGAAGGGCACGGCCCAGGAACTGTGCACCCAATACCCCGAGGGGAAGCCCCCGGTCAGCCCCCGGTTGATGGCGCCCAAGATTCCCAACTTCATCGTCCTCACAACCGCCACCACCGCGGCCACCCGCGCCGGCACCGCACTCATCGACCCGGAATCGGGCCACCGGCTGGAGTTGTTCGACCCCAAAACCCGCCCGGCCGCCATTATCTGGGACGAGCAGGCCCTGCTGACGGCCTCGCCCTGGCTCTGCCTCAACGCCACCGCGTCGTGCTTCACCGGAGTGGCTTCTGCTCTGCAACGCACGGGCCTGAATCCCCTGGCGGAAAGCGACCTGCTGGAGGCCCTGCGGCTGCTGCTGGACAACCTCCCCCTGGTCAACTCCGATCCTGATAACCCGGCGGTGCGCATCAATCTTTGCGCCGCGGCTTTTCTCTACAACCGCGCCACCGACGCCGGGGCCGGAGGCAGCGCACTGGGAGTGGTCACCGCCCTGGCCCACTCGCTGGACACCCGATACCCTGAATGCGGCCACGGGGACGCCTACTCCATCCTGACCGCCCCCGGCATGCGTTTTAACCTGGAGTCCAACGCCGCCGGACAGGCCCGGTTCGCCCAGGCCATGGGCGTCAGAAGGGATGGTATGGACGACCGGCAAGCCGCGGCGGCAGCCGCCGACGCCATCGAGTCGCTATTCAAGGGTCTGGGCCTGCCGGTTAGGCTGAGCGAGGTGGGCGTCGCCGCAGACGGCATCGGCCGCATCGCCGAGGACGCCATGACCGATTTTGGGCTACACCGCAACGTCCGCAAGATTCAGAACGTGGACGAATTGAAGGGCATCCTGGCCACGGTTATATAACGGGATCCTCCGGCCAACGGACGATTCGCCGGTGTAAATCTAGGGTTTTGGCCTCTCGGCCGGACCCACTATGTCCTCGAATCCAGATACAAAATGCCATGGAGACAGTATGAAGTACGACTACATCATTGTTGGCGCCGGCTCGGCCGGCAGCGTGGTGGCCACCAGGCTTTCCGAAGACCCAAGCAAGACGGTGCTGCTGTTGGAGGCGGGCCCGGACTACCCCGACTTCGAGCACCTGCCCGACGACCTCAAGAAGGGCTACAACGTCTGGCGGTCGGCCTACGGTCCCCATAGCTGGGACTACCGCGCCCCTGCCACCCCGCAGCCGCCGGAACCCATCGTCATCCC
>JACZYV010000159.1:0-7206 GCA_022570905.1 Chloroflexota bacterium | reverse complement strand
AGGTTAGCAGCTTCATCTGGTCTCCCATTCCCGGCCGGATACGTTCCGCCTCAAAAAAGAGGAAGAACAGGAGGAATTACAGCACACGTGCCTGCGACGGTCAATCGCGGCCAAGGCGTCCGGGCGAGCGGGCCGAGTTGATCGCTCCGGCCCTCAGCCTCCGGGTTCTTCGTTGAGGAACGCTATGATCGATTCGGGCTCCATCAGAGGATAGACCGCAAACTCAGCGGGTACGGCCTCCGACCATTCGTTGAGTAAGCGGTGTAGCGTTTCATGGGAATCGACGTCGAACACCACCACCGCTCCCCGGCCGGCCCGTGGGTAGAACGACCTGGCCAAGCCGCGAGCCAGTTTGTCTTCGACCCAGGGCCAAAAGCTCTTACGTGCTTCGCGAACCTCCGACGGGCGGGTCGGCGCCGGCGTGCTAACTACAAGAAACAGCATTTTCTCTCCCTTAGATCAACCGGCGAACCTAGGCATAGGTTGACGCGTCAGGCGTGGCTCCCAGCAGCAGTTGCCCGCCAAGTTGATAGTTGGAATGTAACCCTGATATGTGCTGCCCGCTCACGTGGAGGTCTCTGAAAAATCTTTCCAACCCGTTGGATTGGTGAATGGCGCCGGTGCCCGCGGCGTAGAACAGCATGTCCACCGCTTTTACCGATTGCCGGATGGCGTGGGTGATGGCCAGGCGGGTATGGACCGCTTTGTCCATCAGGTCAGGTTTCTTCCCTACCTGCGATTCCCACATCGCCCCCACCGCGTCCAACACGTAACTCCTCCCGGCCCCGATTATCGCTTCGCACTCTCCAACGGTCGTTTGGACCGTGGGCCGGTCGCGTAATAGCGTCGTGGAATTGGTGGAGCCGGCAGCCGCCAAGGTCATGAAGGCATCCATGGCTCCCCGGGCCATTCCCAGGGCGTTGGCGGCGGCCAGCGTCCAGCTACAGAGAATGGCCGTTTGAGGGTTATACAGAGGGTTGTCGTGGACCGCTGGTTCCGTGCGCGAGTAGGTGTGACTGCTTGGAACGAACAGATCGGAGAACTCGGCATCGTTGCTGGCGGTCCCCCTCATTCCCATGGTCGTCCAATTGATATGGACAGTGCCGGCTTTCACCGGAACGATGGCCACACGGCTCACCGGAGTACCGTCGCCGGAAACCATTGGGCCATTGTCGTCAACAACATCGCAATTCAGGAACAAACATTTGGAGTGGTCGATCCCGCTCAGGTAATTCCACCGGCCGGACACCAGATACCCGCCTGAAGTCACTTTGGCGGTCCCTCCGGAGCGCGCGGAGCCCGAACCGCTGACCTCGGGCGGGTCTCCGAACAATTCTTTGGCCGCGGCGACGGTTATTCGTGAGACTGCCGCCGTAAGCGCGGTGCCGTTGAACGAGCACCAGCCGGTGGAGCCGTCCGCTCTGGATATCTCCTCCACCACATGAAAAGCAGTGATGGGGTCTGATTCCGGCCCTCCCAGGGACCTGGGCACGTACAGACTGAACAGGCCCTTTTGAGCCATGGCCGCGGCCAATTCGGGGGGAAGTTGGCAATCTGAATCCATGCGGTCCAGATTCGCCTTGATCATCGGGACGAAGTTTTTCGCGATTTCGAGCAGGTTTTCCGCCATGTATGAATCCCTCTGGTGAACGATTGTAAAGAGACCGCGCCCGCACAAGCAGGCCCGGTCCACGCCTGGCTCTGCTATTATAGCCAAGACTAAAGAGCGGCCCAACCCGCTCGGGCGGTCATGCCGCGGGTCCCAAAACCCGGCCCTCACCGCAGCTTGGCATGGGCACGGATGATTTGCTATCTTGATAGTAGTAAACTCCGAAGTGATAATATAGAGACTAACTATTGTTCCGCCAAAAACTAGGAGAATAACGGATGGCAGAAAACGATGTCGCGCTGATGGCTCATCTGATGCGGCGCGCCGGATTCGGCGCCCAGTACCATGAGATTGAAGCCCGGGCAGCCAAGGGGTACGAGGAAACGGTGGAGGAACTGTTGCATCCCGAGGACCACTCCAACGGTATGGACCTGGACCTTGCGGAACGGTACTTCATCGAATGGAATCACTTCATCCGGTGCGTCCCTGAATACATCGCGTTTCGCATGATCAACTCGAAGAACCAGCTGGAAGAGAAGATGATCCTTTTCTGGCACGGCATCTTATGCACCGCCGACAGCAAGACGCAGAGCCAGGTGGCGTCTCATGCTGAGTGGGAAATGCTCCGCCGGTGCGGCATGGGCAGCTTCAAGGACCTGCTGATCGAGATTTCCAAAGACCCAGCGATGGTTTACTTCCTGGACAACTGTCTGAGTCACAAAGACGCCATCAACGAGAACTACGGACGGGAGTTGCTGGAGTTATTCTCTCTGGGTGTGGGCATGGACGGGAAATTCAACTACACCGAGGACGACGTGAAGGAGTGCGCCCGGGCTTTCACCGGTTGGACCATCGCCAACGGCATCCCCGCGCAGCCCTACGGCCGCTACACCTCGACCTTTGTCTACAATCCTGAAGACCACGACGAGGGAGAAAAGACTTTCTTGGGCCAGACCGGCAATTTCAACGGCGAGGACATCATCGACATCCTTTGCCGGCAGCCGGCCACGGCCCGGTTCATCTCCCGCCACCTTTACGACTTCTTCGTGGCCGACGAAGCCCAGGTGCCGACCTGGATGGACACCCCACCCCGGGACCCGGATACCATAAAGATGTTGGAAGACGAGTATTTCCGCTCCGATTACAACATTCGTTCCATGCTGCGGGTCATGTTCAACTCCGACGCCTTCAAGAACGCCCGTTTCGCCAGGATCAAAGGCCCGATCGAGACGGTGATAGGCACCCTGCGTCTGGCCGGCGACTGGTCGACTCCCAAACCCGGCTTTGAGGCCATCTTCGAGGAAATGAAACAGATGGGCCAGGAGATATTGAACCCTCCATCCGTCGAAGGCTGGCATACCGGAAGGGATTGGATCGACGGCGGCACCCTGCTCAGACGGATCAACTTCATCGCCGACTACGTGGGCGATGTCAGCTATCCGGGCATACAAGATATGGTCCAAAAGCTGGCCTCGGAAGGCCCCACCATCTCTCCCGAGGGATTGGTGGAGGGTTGCCTCCGGCTGCTGGGTCACTACGAACTAACCGATGAGAACCACCAGATGTTGATTGAACATGCCCAAAAGAGCGGTGTGTCGGCTACCGATACTCCGGAGTTCCCGAATCAAGTTGGCGAGATGCTGCAGATGATTGTTGCTACTAAGGAATATCTATACGCCTAGCCGAAGGATTCGGTATTTGGCGTATACCCATTAATAGGCGGAGTGACGATAACTCATTTTACTGAGGAGTAAAGAATGACCTCCAACAAGAAAGACCCGGTTCTGGTAGTACTTCAAATGACGGGGGCCTACGATGCCCTGAATACATTTGTTCCCTATAGCGACCCACACTATGTGGATTACCGGCCTAATCTGCAGATCGGTCCGGACCGGGTCCTGGCCGTGGATGACAAGGTTGGCTTCCACCCGGGCATGGAACCGATCAAGGATATGTACGATCAGGGTAAAGTCGCGGTCCTGCAGGGTATCGGTTATCCCAACCCCAACCGCTCCCATTTCCGTTCCCTGGACATCTGGCATACGGCCGAGCCCGAAAAGATGGCCCCCGATGGATGGCTGGGCAAGGCCATCCGTGACATCGACCCCAACAAAGAGAACATCCTGACCGCCGTGAACTTTGGCCGTGGCCTCCCCCGTGCTCTGGCCGCGCCCGGCGTTTCGGTAGCCTCGGTGGGCAACCTGGACAACTACGGAGTGCTGACGGGAATACAGAGCACCGAGAAACGGGGTGAAGCCCTGGATATCTTCGCCCGCATGTACGCTCCCATGATCGGCTCCGGCCCCGTGAGCGACTACCTGTCCCAGACCGGTTTGGACGCCCTGAAAGGAGCTGACATCCTCAGTGCGGCGCCCCAGACCTACTCCTCCAGCGTGGAGTACGGCGGCAGCCCGTTCGCCCAATGGATGAAGAGCATCGCTCAGGTGCATTTTTCCGACTTCGGGACGCGGGTGTTTTACACCGGCGTAAATCCCGGCACATTCGATACCCACGCCAACCAAGACATCACCTTGCCCAAACTGTGGGCCGATGTGTCCACCGCCATCAGCGACTTCCACGAAGACCTGAAGGAGCACAACGCCAACGAGGAAGTGGTGATCTTGCTGTTCACCGAGTTCGGCCGCCGGGTGCAGGAGAACGGCTCGGGCACCGACCATGGCTCGGGCGGAGTGGCCTTCGTCATCGGCGACGCGGTTAAGGGTGGCCTCTATGGGGAGTATCCTTCCTTGGAGCCAGATAAGCTGGACTCAGGCGACCTCCACTGGAACAACGATTTCCGGGGCACTTACGCCACGTTGCTGGAAAAGTGGATGGGTCTCGACGCCAATCCCATTCTTGGAGGGACTTACGAGCAGTTTGACTTCATCAAGTAACTACCGGACTTAACTGCCGGAAGTTTTTAACTGGAAGCAGCCGTCCGGACCGGCTGCCGCCGGCCTATAGGATTGGGTTACCTGATGAAGAAACACCCTTTGTGAGGAAAAATGGTTACTGAGATTGCACCGATAACGTTCGAATATAGCCACACCATCGGACGGCAAGAAAACCGGAGCGGGAGCGGGTTCTTCTATCCGGTAGCGATAACAAGGGACGAAGAAAACCTGCTATACGTGGTAAGCCGTGGCTCCGAAACCCCGGCGTTTTTCCCCTGCAAGCGGGTTACGGTGTTCACGATAGACGAAGAATTGGTCCGGGAGTTCGGCACAAAAGTTCCCCCGGAAGATGCTGATGCCTCGGCCCCTGACGGCAGCTTTATGTGGCCCACGTCGGTCGCCTTAGACAAAGCAGGCAACGCCTACGTGGCCGATGAATGGCTCAACCGGATCTCCGTGTTTAACAAGGCCGGGGATTGTGTCGGAAAGTGGGGAACACTCGGCGATAAAGAAGGTGAGATCAACCGCCCCTCGGGGATGGCGTTCGATGCCGAGGATAACCTCTACCTGGTGGACAGCGCGAACCACCGAGTCCAGGTATTCACTAAAGAAGGTAAATTCATATCAACCTGGGGCCGCAACGGCGCCGGTGATGGCGAGTTCAGCTACCCTTGGGGTATAGAGATCGACCGTAATGGCGACATTTACGTTGCTGACTGGCGCAATGACCGGATCCAGAAATTCGATCGGGACGGCCGGTTCCTGATGAAATTTGGAACGTCCGGACAGGGTGATGGTGAGTTCAACCGTCCCACAGGAGTCGCGGTTGACAAAGATGGCATCATCTACGTTGCTGACTTCAAAAACGACCGTCTTCAGGTGTTCGACGCCGATGGCGGTTTCATAACCAAGCTGACTGGCGATGCGACGTTGTCAAAGTGGGGCCGGGAGCGGGTGGAGTTGGACCCGTCGATGGTACGGGGCAGGGAAAGGGCCCAGGGTCTTAAAGAGCGAGAGAAGCTGTTCCACGGGCCGATAGCGGTAGAAGTGGACGATGAGGGCCGTGTCTTTGTGGTGGAGTGCTCCCGCCAACGCCTCCAGGTTTACCGCAAGCAGACAGCCAATTTCCACGGTGGTCCGCTGTAATCAGGCTCTGTGGTCTCTAGAGCGACCGCCGATCTGGCCGCCGATTGACGCAGCCGTGCGGCGCACATCACCGGTTTCGCCGGCTGATGCTCACGGAGCGAAGCTGGAACGCGCTTGTGCCCCCCAACGGCCATCGAGCCTGGTCATGATCCACAGGGCTTGGTGCGTGAGCAGCGTTCCGCCATCTTTATCGTAGCGTGTCCATTGAATGTACAGGTGGACTTTGTCCTCAGAGCTGTGCAGCACCTCAATTGAGTCCAGAACCGTGTGGTGCCACGCGTCCCCGGCCCTGGCGGCGAATCCTTTTAGGTAATCCCTCTCCAGGTCTTCCCTGGTGTTGTGTATGGTGATGCCATTGCCCGATATCCGTATGTGGGGCACATGCATGGTGTCATACAATGCCTGGTTATCCCCGGCGTTGAGAGCGGCCATGAATTCCTCCAACGCTTGAATCGCCCCCGCCTCGCTGCTTGACCAACGGTTTTCAGCCATGGATCTTCCTCCGTATGCCTTTGATGCCAAAGCGGCTGGCCCATGGATCGGAATAGCTGCTGGGACGGTCAGCGGTGGAGAGCACTGGGGTGATTCAAGGTTATTCACGCCAATCTGGTTAATAGGCCCATTTGAGGCAGGATTAAAGGTTGACATCACTAAACGCGATATATTATATTGCGTCACACGATTAATCGTATGTAGCTACTCTCGTTGGATTGTAACCATATCGAAGATTTCTTAAGTTAAAGAGCTATATTTACACGATTCATACGGTGATTTATCCACAAGTAAACCGTTTCCGACGCCGGAGGGCGGCCACGAAATCCTAGCTGTCTTGAAGTTTGGAGGTGTTGAGATCATGTCCCATAGTTTCAAAAAGCCTGGTTTCTTCCTACTTTCGTTCTTAATGTTGGGCTTATTTGTGTTGGTGGCCTGCGGGTCGTCAGCGACGGCGACGCCCCAACCGGCTGCTACAGGTCCGGCGGCCACCTCCGCGCCTAGCGCGACTAGCGTGCCTAGCGCACCTGGTTCCACCACCGCGGCCGCGGCGCCCACCGCAGTGCCGCTGGCGACGGCGGCGCCTTCCGTGACGGCCAAACCGGCGGGCTCCATCTCGGTTGGCCAGAAAGAGTTGGGCGCCTTCCAAGGGCACCCCGCATTGGCGGTTAACCCTTCCCTTTTCGTACAGCAAACGGCGCCAATCAGCGAAGGCTTGGTGACCATCAACATCGACAAACAGGTTGAAGGCATGCTAGCCGACTCTTGGTCCATCTCGGAAGATTTCCTGACTTGGACTTTCAATCTGCAACAGGGCGTCCAGTTCCACAAAGGCTACGGGGAGATGACCGCCGAAGACGTGATTTATTCCTATGTGGAAGGATGGGGCACCAACCCATTGCATGCCAGGACACCAGACTTCAGGGGGTTCTGGACGCCCGAGGGCGGCTCGGTAACGGCGGTCGATGACTACACCATCGAGGTTAACACCGGCATAGCGATCTCAGAGCTGGTGACATTGGAGAACTGGCTGGCGAAGACCCCTTCTGGCTCCTCCAACTGGGT
>JACZYV010000158.1:0-7218 GCA_022570905.1 Chloroflexota bacterium | reverse complement strand
AGGACCCGGCCGAAACTCCCCGATCCAGCTATTCAACGCCGTGATCAGGCAGGCCACGCCCGATAACGGTCACGAGTGCCGGCCCCTGATTCCACGAGGTATCTGAGGCCGGCATGTGCACGGAGAAGACCGTTGTTATTGGGATAGCCGGTAAGCCTATCGAGGGCTTCCGGACCATTATCGCTTTCATTCTGTCTCTCCCAACTTGTCTGAGTATCGGTGGCTCAAAGCCGGCCGCCACTTTCCGTGGCCGCTGTCAACCATGCATGACACAGACAGCGCCGCCGCACCGGATGGTATCGATCCGGCGGCATTGTCTGGGAACCCACGCGAACGCCCTTTTGGTAAGTAGGGTTTTCGCTCAACGAAACCTACTATACGTAGATTAATTTGTCAAGCCGTTTCGGTTCTGTGTTTGCGGAGAATGACGTGAGGTAGATATTCGGTAGGCGAGGTAGGCCGTCGAGGCTGACACAGGTACGATCTGACGCCGCGGGCCCAGCCGGACCAACCGCTGGAGCGCTGCGCTCATGACGCGGCACTGCAACCGTTATTACAATAATGGTTAGGTCAATGATCGGTTCGGCTGGTTGTTCCAGAGCCCCATTCGATCACGGAAGACGCCGGGAAGTTCTTGGACCGGCCAGCGCCGGAGGGGCGCACGCCATCCGCGCCGTACGCGCCATAACGGAAGCAGCCTCTAAATCACGGGGTTGGCTGGTCTTCCCATGGGTTCATACGATACTCTCACACAGTTCTTATCGCCTTTATAGGTTGTGGAGTTAGGCTGTAGTTGGGAAATTCCATAGCCAACTTCCGTATGACACGCCGAGGATGTAACGCTGAGGCCCTCGGCAGTTGTGGATTCCACTGCGGCGGCAACTGCATACAGAGCACCCGTCCTACTCATCTAGGACGGGCGGCTGTTGTCACCGGACGTAATACCAATGGTGCGGACTTACCGGATACGGCTGCCGTTTGTGGGAACCCTCTTTATCTGAAAGCGACCACAGGTAGAGTATTGATTTCCGTCAACCTACCGTAAATCGAGGCGGTTACCTTGTTGCTGAGTTTATCATTGAGTGTAGAAATAGACGTATCGTAGGTTTTGTTATGGGACGAGGAAACGCCGACAATTCCCTGATACCCGGCCTGGCCCAGCGCCTTAAGGCTGCTAGGAGTGAGGCGGGTTTCAATCAAAGGGAGGCGGCCAAGGCGATCGGGGTTGATCCGAATACGATCTGGCGCTACGAGAATGACCGGCTGAACCCTTCGAACTCGGCGCTATTAGCCATGAGTTATACCTACGGTAAGCCGATCGGTTGGTTCAAAGGGATGGTGGAAGAAGACCACCCAAGGACTCGCTTGATCAACGAAGATGAACAGCGGTTCTTGGATGTTTACCGGGAAGTGCCAAAGGACAGCCGCAAACTGGTCCTCAGGATCATGGAAGCGGCCGCTAAGTACGAGGTTGAACGAACGGAACCGGAGCCGCAAAAAACGCGGAGAGGCACTGGGTCAGCAGCACCTCTCCCGAAACGCCCCAGCGAGCAGCCCTGAGAAGCCACAACGATAGGAAACGTTCCGAGTGAATAGTACTCAGAAATTCCCGGCGTCGCAACGACTCCGCCCCGGCGTTATCGTCGAAGAATCAGCCCCCGGCAATGGCTGAATCTTCCCTCGCTAGGCCGGTCAAGGTTGCCGGGCAGTCTGCCCAGTCCCATCCCACTTTAAACCGGCATGACGCCGTCCACTTTCGCTCTCTGGTGTCGAGCACGTTGGCGAATGTGGCGGGGATGGGCCTTGTGGCCCTGGTCCTGCACGAGTTCTTCCATCTTGTAACCCTGCAGGCCCTGGGCGGGTCCGGCTACATCACCTTTGGCTGGGGTCTAGGGCTGACCCACTTCACTGAGCTCCCCGATCACCTATGGGCGGTGCGGCTTAGCGGAGGGTTGCTTACGGGCGCTTTCTTGCTCCTATTTTTCTGGCGACGGGAGTATTCCAGTCATTCAGGACGCAACATCAGCCGGGAGATGGCCGCTTTTGCTTGGGCATCCGGCCACTTGGCATACGCCCCCATCGAGATGTTGGCCTACTCCCCAACCGCAGAGGTATCTGCTTTCGGGATTGGCTTTGGCGCCGCCGCAGCGTTGTACCTGATGAAGTTGATCAAAACGCTGCCGCCACCGCGGCGGCAGTCCGCAACTTCGACCTCAGATCCTAGGTCCGCCCGCTAAAACTCAGTGATCAGCACCCACATGGGGCCTTTGCCCACGTCATAGACCTCTCCGGCTTCCAATTCCCCGCTGTCTTGGTTGATGCGGTAGGAGGCCAGCTTGCCAGTTTCCAACCCAGCAACATAGAGGAACGTTCCCTGGAGATCGATGCTGAAGGCACGTGGGACCGCCTCGGTGGGCGTTTGGGCGATGGCCGACAGGTGGCTGTTGTTTGGGTTCACCCGGAAACCGGCGATGCTGTCGTGTCCCCGGTTGGGCGCGTAGAGGAACTTCCCGTCCGGCGTGATCTGGATCTGGGAGCAGGAATTCTTGCCGTCGTACCCGCTGGGCAGCGTGGACACGGTCTGGATGGGATGCAGGGTGCCCTTGTCCGCGTCGAAGTCGTACACGGTTACGCTGTTGCCCTGTTCATTAGACGAGTAGACGATATTTTTTTTTGGATGGAAACAGATATGGCGCGGGCCATCCGGCTCCCTGGGGTTGGTCCGCGTCGGAGAGATGGGGGTCAGACTTCCGGTTTCGGCATTGAACCGGAATTGAAATATGGCGTTGGCACCCGACATCGCTCCCTCCGCGATGTGGGGAACAAAGGCGTACCGGTTGGCGGGGTCGACCTGGATAAAGTGGGCCCCGATGTCGGTCTCCCGCCAGACCACGGGCGGATCGGCCAGGACGCCGTCTTCGCCGATGCTGTGGACGGCGGCGGTCTTCTGGTAATAATAGGCCGATAACAGGAACTTGCCGGTCTTATCGGTGGAGAGATGCACCGGGTCGCCCTGAAGGGGGATCGACCCGATGGGCGTAAGACCGCCGTTCTTGCGGTCGATACTGAAACTGGTCATTCCATAATCATCGGCCTTGCGGCGGCCGGCGAATAGATATTTCCGGTCTGGATCGATGGCCATGGGAGCGGGCCGGCCCTTGAGTTCCGCATCGCCTTGATGCTTCAACTTGCCGGTCTTCGAGGTCATGCTGAAGATGGCAATCCGGTCTTCTTCTTGGATGGAAATGTACATATAGTAAGCCAATGCCTTGCCTCCGGGGAAGTGTGGTCGCCGGGAATGATGTTAACACTCAAACGGCCTCATGGGGCGGACCGCGCCGGGTCAATTTCTCTAAAGGGTCGGCGAAAGAGGCCATTGTGGGCCCGCAGGGCATGCCCCATGGCCGGCAAGCTGTTATACTGAATCAGGCAACGATTAAGTTCGTAACGCGTGAACTCGTAACATGCGGAAATGCCGCGATTTTAGATTGACCGTGACCTTGGGCCTGAGAGTGTGACTTGGCTCGGTAAAGCAGTCAAGGAGTAGACCCTCTCAGTGAATTTCCAGAGTTTCCAAGATTTTTCCCTGCATCCCCAGGTGTTGGCCGGCGTTGAATCCGTGGGCTTCACCAAACCCACCCCCATCCAGCAACGGGCTATCCCGGTTGCGCTGCAAGGGCGGGACGTTTTAGGACTGGCCCAAACCGGCACCGGCAAGACCGCGGCATTCGCCCTGCCGATCCTGCACCACCTGGCCACCACGCCTCCAAAGCACGGAATTCGATGCCTGGTCATCGCTCCGACACGGGAACTGGCCGAGCAGATCCATCAGACCTTCCGCGAACTGGGACAGCACCTCCGCATCAAGAGCATCGCGATCTACGGCGGCGTCTCCAAAGGGCCGCAACTGGCCGGACTGCGGCGGGGGGCACAGATAGTGGTTGCCTGCCCCGGCCGATTGCTGGACCACGTCAGCCAAAAGGATATTGACCTCTCGGGCGTAGAGGTATTGGTCCTCGACGAAGCCGACACCATGTGCGACATGGGGTTCTTGCCCGATGTGCGCCGCATCTTGGACCACGTTCCAGCCAAGCGGCAAACCCTCTTCTTCTCAGCCACCATGCCCGATGAGATTCGGTCTTTGGCGGTAAAGATCCTGAACGACCCGGAGACGGTCCAGATCGGGACCATCGCCCCGGCCAAGACTGTGTCCCACGCTCTATACCCGGTCCCGGACAAACTCAAGAAGGACCTGCTGGTGGCGTTATTGGAACAGACCCCCACGGGCCGGGCCCTGATTTTCACCCGGACCAAGCACCGGGCCCGCACCCTGGCCTTGGCCCTGGCCAAGAGTTCGTTCCGGGTGGCCGCGCTCCAGGGAAACATGTCTCAGAATGCCCGTCAACAGGCGATGGACGGGTTCCGCGCCGGTAAGTTCGACATCATGGTGGCCACCGACATCGCCGCCCACGGCATCGATGTTCCCGAGGTCTCCCACGTCATCAACTTCGACTTCCCCAATACCGCCGACGCCTACCTCCACCGGATCGGACGCACCGGCAGGGCCGAACAAACCGGAGAGGCTTTCACCCTTGCCGGGGCCGAAGACGGCGCGATGATCCGCGAGGTCGAGAAAGAATTGGGTGGGAAGATCGAGCGGCGGCGTCTGCCCGGTTTCGACTACGGAGACTTCACTCCCGAGGAGCAGTTCCGGGAAGAACGCCTAGGGCTGCGGCGCGCCGGGGGTCAGAGCAATGGCGGTAGAGCCGGCCGGAGCACCCGAGACCCCAGGCCAAAGAACGGCCGGAATGAAAATCGGAGAAATGGCGCTTCGCATAACGGGGCATCAAATGATGGAAACCCCTCGAATCAACCCGCCAGGGCCACACCTAGGACCGGCCCAACTCCCGGCCCGTCAACTGGGCGGCGCAGGGAGCAACCGGTAGGCCTGATTCGCCGGGTCAGTCCATCCAGCGGGAACCGCTCGGAGCAACCATTAAGCGCAACCCTTAGAGGCGATTCGCCAAACGGGAAGCGGTCTACCCAACCGGGCGCCAGAACGTCCCGGACCGGCACGTCCAACGGCAGAAACCCGGGGCAATTATTAGGCAAACCGTCTCGAAGCGAATCGCCAGATTGGAGGCCGCCGGGCCAACTCTTGGGAAGAAGCACCACGCCCGATTCATCCAGTGGGCGTAGCAGGTCACCAAAACCGGGGACTCCGTCTTTCAATCCGCGCCCGCCACGTCCGGCAAGACTTGGCAAGCCACGAGGGCGCTCCGGGTCCCGGCGTTAACGGATCATAGAGAGCCCGATCGGGCCCGGCGTCCCACCCTTCTTCGGCCTCCCGTGGCAAGCTGTGCCTTCACGCAGACCCAGGCTTGCAACAGGAATAACGGCACGGCCAATGGCGCCGTGAAACCCAGCAGCAATGCGAACGGTATGGGCACGGCCAGCAATATGGTGGGCAGGAAAGTCAGCGGCAGATTCCCCCGCCTTTGGTTGGCCAGATGGGCCGCCAGGGCCATGGCGCACGATTCCACCAGTATTGCCCCCAACCCCACGCCCAAGAAAGCGGCGCCCAAACACTCCAGCCCTCCCTGGCAACGGGCGGCGGCGATGAACCCGCCGGCAACGGCCCCGCCGATGGCCCCGAGAATCCCGAAGAGTATCGTGATGACGTAAAGTTTGAAGAAATGCATGGCGGGGATTTTACTCGGGTTCGCTGGCCGGTTCCTATGACCGGCGCTTGAGTCTGATTATAATCAGCTAACAGGCTGCAGACCCGCCTGGCGGGCCGGGATCAACGGCATTGAACGACCGGCCGGAATAAAAAATAAAAGAAACGCCCCAACAATTTGGGGCGTTTCTGTTGTGCGGGTCGGTTCGCTGCGGTTGCCGATATACGCCGCCGGACACGACGGCTTTAGCAGACCGGACGCTTGGAGGGGTCAGGTAGGGCTACTTCTTCAGGGGAAACATGGGCAGCAGCTCTTCACCCAATATCTCTAGCTGCTCCATGGTCTCTTCAGCCGGGCACATAGGGCGCATCACGAACTTGGAGCCCCCGGCGTCGATGTAGTTCTGGACGTACTCCGCCACTTTTTCCACAGGGCCCACAGCGGTGAACTCGGTGAAATGGACGTCCGGGCGCGGACGGGTGATGAACCGGCTGGCCTTCTCCGTAGCCTCCGCCACGTCATCGGAGACGTAATAACCCATCAAGACCCCGATATGGTCGTCTTCGATCTCACGGTTGAACTCGTTGGCCGTCTCAAAAAGGATCTCGCAGCCCTCCTTTATCTCCTCGGGGGTTGCGCTGGAAACCAGCCAACCGTCTCCCACCCGCCCGACGCGCCTGGCGGCGGCGGGAGACCGCCCCCCGATCCAGACCGGAGTGGAGGGCTGCAAGTACGGCTTGGGAGTAACGGTCACGTTGTGGCAACTGAAGAACTCGCCTTCATGCGTGACATTTTCTTCCTGCCATAACCGGCGCATCAACGCGATCGCCTCATCGGTCCGGGGGCCGCGCCGTTCCTTGGTGACGCCGCAGGCCTCGTACTCCTCCGGCTCCTCCTGGCCCAACCCAACCGCGGGGAAGAACCGCCCCTGGGACAGGTAATCCAGGGTTGCTATCTGCTTGGCCAGCACCACCGGGTTGCGGAGGGGCAGGGCCAGCACGCTGGTGCCAACCTTCAGGCGCTCCGAGTAGGCCAGAACCATGGAACAGGCCATCATGGGCTCGAGACTGAACTTCTCGCCAACGATCCGGTCGCTGAGCCAGAGGGAGTCGTAGCCGTGTTTGTCACCAACCTCCACCAACTTCCGAAGGTATTCGTGGTCTTCTCCACCCTCTCCGTAGGCTCCTGGCATGTAACCGATGGCGATACTCATCTAATCTCTCTTGGATGATCTCTTACTGGCTGGGTACGGGCCTCAGGCCAATTATAACTCAGTTTGGCCGCATCATCGTGGGGACATCCCGATTCCATCGGGACCGTGCCCCTACGGCGGCAAAGACCATCGTTAGCCTGCAATGGGGTCCATGCCCGCCTCGGCGCGGGCGTCGTTGATGTGGTCCAGGATCCGCTGCCGCAGGGGCGCGATCTCGTAACCGATGTCGGCCAGCATCCGGCTATTGTCCAGGTTGTAAACGTGGGGCACCAACTGGTCGCCGGTGGTTATCTGGGCGCCGGGGATGATCTCCCGCACGATGTC
>JACZYV010000157.1:0-7250 GCA_022570905.1 Chloroflexota bacterium | reverse complement strand
GTGACCACCAGGAACCAGACCGACGCCTGGTGGCAGATGGATTTCTTGCACCGCGAGAGCTTCTTCCTACCCCGGTACGACGAGAACGAGAACATGGTGGTCAAGGGACACGCCCTGGCCAGCGCCATGGGCGTCCCCAACATCAGCCGCCGGCTGGTCCACGCCCCGGAGGGCTACGGCCT
Source organism: Chloroflexota bacterium (assembly GCA_022570905.1). GTDB lineage: Bacteria > Chloroflexota > Dehalococcoidia > Lucifugimonadales > UBA3495 > UBA9611. Next base: position 7,068 of record JACZYV010000157.1, on the reverse strand, counting down.
GGAGGGGAACTACGACTTCGTTGGGTACTTCGAGTTTGCCGAGGCCGACGCACCGGTCTTTCGCGAAGTCATGGCCGGGCTCCGGGACACCGGGCAGAACCCCGAGTGGAAGTACGTGCTGGAAGGCCCGGAATGGTGGGGCCGCCGCGTGAGGGACGCCGCCGATTTCTTGGCGAGAACCTAACCGGCGGCAAGCTCGTAGAGTTCTGTCTGAGGGTGAAAATCGCTCCAGGCGAACCAGAAAGAGTAGTGGGACGGCAACCGTTCCAGTCTTTCGCCGAACAACGGCCCCTCGACGGCCTGACCGGTCAGCACCTGCCAGAGGCTGCCCGTTTCCTGGTCCCGCATCAACGCCACGCCCGCACGCACCTGGGCCGGTTCAAAGGTTAGGGTCTTGCCGTTCAACCTCCGCTGGAAGGCCGCCGCGCTTTCGGATGTCGGCTCAAAAGTGATCACCACCTCTTCACCAGCGAAGTGGTCGTTGATCACGGTCTGTTGGGAGATGGCGCTGAACGGATAGGCTTTGGCGAAACCGGAGACCACCATGCCCATGACCAACTCCTTCTTGGGCAGACGCCTGTCTTTGTTGGACTCGCCGATGATCCCCGCCGACCCACCTCTGTAGTAGCCCTCGTAAGTGTCGCTCCCGTAGCTCCCTCGTTTGTCCAGGACCAACGTGTCGGGATGCAGGTTCAGCCATTGCTCCCAGGTGGTCTGGACCGCGGGAACGATCTCCAGGGCCCGGTTGGCCAGGGGGCCCTTGACGCCACGGCTCAAGAACTGGCTCCACAAGGTATCCGATTGGTGGTCGTACATCACCAGGGCGTTCATGATCAGCTTGCCCGACACCCCAAAGGTGTGCTCTTTTCCGTCTATCTCTCGGGCATATACAATGCCCGTGAAGCAGAGGGGTCACCATGTAACGGCAATGGCTTTGCCGCCCACCGTGTCGTTAACTATCTCGTGCCGCGATAGCAGGTTAATGGGATAGGCCCGGCTCTCACCGTTGATGGAAACACCGATCACTCTTTCGTTGGGTCGCATCTGGGCCATGGCTTCGGCCCGATTTCCAAATACCGGGTCAAGGATCGCCGGGATGCCGTCGCGGCCCAAGACGGTGATGATCTTGAGGTCTCGCGTGCCGCCGTCCGACCCGAGCGCGCGCCGGGCCGGCGCATCGGCGATGGTAACCGTCTCGGAGCGAAAATTCAGGAAGAACTGACGTAGCTGCGGCATGAAGATCACGGCGAACACCAGGGCCACCAGAAGTATGACGACAATCGTGCCGGACTTACCGATGATATTTCCCATGGCTAGGGCACCTCGATACTTGATAGGGCGCTCCCCTACACGCCTTCGACTTGGTAAAAACTGTCAGCCTTTATCTGCTTGTCTTGGGTTTTGATGCGGCGAATGAAAGCTGGGTGCGCGTTGTTATGGGTTTTGACGCTTCGAATCTAAATTGGGTGCGCGGCCGCGCAACTCTATTGGACTTGGGGAATCTAATTTAGAACAGTCCTTATTCGCCATCAGACCCTGATCGATACACGAGAGAAAGGAACCGCTTTTGTTCGCTCGAATATACCGGAAAGCGCTGATCAAGGTTGGAGGGAACGTCCTCTTACTCCGGGCCATGGCCTTCCTTTGGAAGGCCATCCCATTCCGGCCGCGCCGCGGGGTAACCTTCCTGTTCATAAAGGGCGTGCTGTGGGAGAAACGTCTCCTTAAGATAGAGGAGCAGACCGAGATCACGCCGATCAAGGAACTGGGCAGCCTGGCGTATTGGGGCGTCCCCAACGTGGACCTCGACACTTTCCGCTTGACCGTGGACGGGGCCGTGGAACGCTCTTTGTCGCTGTCCATGCCGGAGTTGCGGGCCATGCCACCGGTCGATCGGCAGGTGCGCATGGACTGCGTCGGCGGGTTCCGGAATAACTCGGTCATGGCCGGCGTGGCGGTCCGCCACTTGCTGGACCTGGCGGGCGCTAGCACCCAGGCCCAACGGGTTGTATTCCACTGCCTCGATGGTTATTACGTCTCGCTGGAGATAAAGGATTTGCGGGAACGGGAGGCATTCTTGGCCAGCACCACCAACGGGGAAGAATTGCCCAAGTTCGGGTTCCCGCTGCGCCTGGCCATGCCGGGCAAGTACGGCTACCAATGGGCTAAGTGGGTCCAGCGGCTGGAGGTAGTAACCGATGACCGCAAGGGTTACTGGGCCAAATTGGGCCTCTCCGACCGGGGCGACGTCGGCGACGCCTGGTAGAGCGCTCTGAGTAAAGGGCAAGCAGGCATCTTGTACAACCTGTACTTGGTCCTACCCGAATGGTCCTTCGGGAGGCTCTGGATGAGTCAAAGCGCAGCTTCCGCCCGTTCGTGGTGAGACAGGCCGACCGTTCGTGGTGACACAGGCCGCCCGTTCGTGGTGGGTTGAGCAAGCGCCACCTACATACGTTTTAGCGTCTGGAATCGCCGTTTTAGGGGTCGTGCAGTGGGTTCTTCGACTTTCCAATGCAGCCTGATCCAATTTATGGTGGAGATGGAGTAGGGTCGGGTGTTCACTATTTGCAAAAATCGTTGGTTGTCCGTTTGCCTGGCACCCGGAACATAAATTGTCTCGTCTGATTGCTACACGATGACCTGGTGGGAAATCCCCGGCGCGTCCCATCGGACCGCGTCCTAAGCTGCCTTAATCTGTTTTTAAAAGAATCTTTGAGACAGGTAATCGCACCGAATTGCCTGGCAGGGATTCAACAGATTTCATACAGTATTAGCATTACCAAGAAACTCAGCTATTTATTGCCGTTGGAGGAGACTCGATGCATCTGGCCTTGTTACAGAAAAAGTGGATTGTCAGCTTGTTGACTATCGTGGCCGTAATCGCGATTGCCTGCGGTGATTCAGCTACGGCCACCCCACCTCCGACAGCCACGTCGACGCCGGCTTCCACGGTCGATCCTACTGAGTTGGAAAGCTACATGGACGCTATCACCCCGGCTTTTGAGACGGCGAGCGCGGAGCGCCAAATCTTGGTCGAGGAAATACCCGTCGTCGGAGCCGACTCGAACATCCAAGACGTCTTGGAAACTTTCCAGAGGAGGGCGGAAATTCGGGGGCAATTGGTGGAATCACTAAAGGTGGTCGAACCGCCGGCAGGGGCTGTATCTCAACACGAAAGGTTTCTTTCAGCCTCCGCAGATGTTCTGACTTTAGAATTCCGTATTGTCGATCTGCTCGAAGCTGCCGGCCCGGATTTCAGCGTCGCCGACGACCTTGCCGCCCATCCGGAGTTGGGTGTAGCACCATTAAACCGCCTCTATGAGATCGTTAGCGTCGCCTGCGAAGACATTGAACAGTTATCCGCAGGAAACGGTACAGTCGCGAATCTGAGTTGCAGAACGTGATTTTCTGGTCATGAATTTTATTTCTGCAGGATTAGACTAATCCCATCCTCACGGCAAGCCCGGCAGCCTCCTTTTGGCGGAGCCAGTCTTGGGCATCCGTCTAAGGTCGCCTGTGCGGGAGGCTTGTTCCCTCAACGCGGGAACAAGTTCTCAGGATCATTTCATCAAACTTTCGGCCATTTGTGCTATGTCGAAGGCCCCGGTCACGACTGAATGAGAGGAATTAAGACAGAAACTCTGATTCGTATTCTGTATTGGAACTCAACATGATGGGTTTGTGGAGACGGCGGAGAGTCGAACCACACCTGAAACACGGACTGCCGATCTGGTTGGCAACCAGATCGGCAGGGATCGTCGCTAATGGATAGCCGCAGCAATAGCTTAAATATTAATGCGGCAGATCAGCCTAACCTTGTTTTTAGGCCCACGAAATTACCCGTAAAAAGAGAGTTGGGGAGATCTCAGCCCCTGTAAAACACCACTGCCATACTTATACCCAGGCACGGCTTCTTTGGGGGAGCCGCCCCTGGGTATATCTTCAAGAGGCAAGCGAGCCTGCCCATATTGGTCCGCTCCATCACTGTTCAGGTGTCTAAGCCGCTCCTGACAGGACGATCGTGCTGGTGATCCTCACTAGAACTGGATGAATCCCAACGGGAATAGGCAGGCTAGAACGATGGGATTCTCAATCCCAAACGGGTTTGGAGGGTCCGTAAGCACCTCCGACCGGTCTATCACCAAGAAGTGCACCTGAAGCGCCGGCAAAGGTACCCCGTCCGGCACGTCGAAGGTATGGGAGACGTCGACGGCGCCACCGCCGGAATCGTCCGTGGTAAAGGGCATCTCGGTGAAGGTCTTTTCCCCGTTGAGGGCTGACGACATCATGAAGAGGACGTACTCGTGGTCCGGCTTCAGATCCCCGACGGTAACGGTCGCTTCGAAGGGAGTGCTTTGGCCGGTGTAACTTACATTCCCGCTGCCGCCGGAGAATCCGGGAGCCCAACCGTAGTTATACAAGGGCACGCTGTCCCCATTCAGGCTTACCGATGGCGCTTCCGGTACGTTCAACTGTAAAAACCCTAACGGGAAAGAGCATGCCAGAGTAATGGGGTGCGCCACACCCAAAGGGTTAGGCAATGTCCCAGTTAGGTCCACCTCTTGGTCCACCACAAGGAAGTGGACCTGGAAAGCGGGCAAGGGGGCACCTTCGGCAGCCTGGTAAGTCTTGATAACATTTATGGTCGCCGCGCCGCCATCGTCCGTGGTGAACGGGTAGGTGGTGGCGTCCAGGTTGGTTGCTCCGGTCAGGTCATTTTCCATCACGTATAGGTTGTAGTTGTGATCCGGCATCAGGTCCGCGACGCTCACGGCAGCAACAAATGAGGAGGCGAGCGGATTGTAGGTGACACTGCCGGTGGCGCCTTTGTGATTCGGGTCCCAGCCAAAATCTTGGAAAGCGATGGTGTTGGACAAACCTGACGTTGATGGGATGTTACCGCAACTTGTGTACACTGACGCCTCTTCGGCCTTGTGAGTGTTGACGGCAAACCCACCGGTGTCAAAGATGAGGTCGTCCATGGACACGGGCACGTTGGTGACCGACGCTCCGGATCCACCTTCAAAGCTGGTCAGGGCGTGGACAACTCCGCCAAGATCTCCAGGAGCGCACTGCCCAGCGTGGATGTGGACCAACTCGGTTTCAAGAGTTCCAGCAGACAGGTCGAGGGACACATTGGTGAAGCTGCCCCTTCCAGAAAGAACCGCGGTCCCACTCTGTCCGGAATCGTTCTGCTCACCAAGCGCAATCATCAACTGCTGGGTGTTGCTGATCACGTACCAAACCCCGCCCCGGTTCTGTCCAAGGGCATCTCCAGGCTTTTCGTCGGTGGCGTAATAGTAAAGTGGGTTGCCGTCAAAAGTAACCTGTTTGGAGCCGTCCTCGCGGGTTATGGTCCCAACGCGGGCGGCGGAGACTCGGTCTCCGGGAGCCGGGTCTTCGACGGTGATCAGAGGCGGCCAGGCCAGAGCGCAGCCACCCGAACAATTCGAAACATTCCGTTCGTCATTGGTGAACAGGTAAAGGGAACGACCGGACGCATCCATCAGGATTGTGCCCAGTTCGCCGTTTTCGGAGGCGGTCACTGGGGCATTGATGTACACGGGCCCGCCATCGGTGTTGACCACAAACCAGACGCCACCCCGGTCCTGGCCCATGGTGTCGCCGGGCTTTGCATCGGTGGCGTAATAATACAGCGGCCAGCCGTTATAGGTGACCTGTTTGGACCCGTCACTGCGGTCAATCGTCCCGATGCGGCCTTCGTCCAGACCCTCTCCCGCTACCGGGTCATCGACGGTGAGAAGAGGTGGCCAGGCCAGGGCACAGCCACCGGAACAATTAGAAACGTTCCGTTCGTCTCTGGTGAAGAGGTAAAGGGAATTACCGCTGGAATCGGTCAGTATGGTACCCATGTCGCCGGCATCGGTGCCAATCACCTTCGCGGCCGTCCGAATCGGTCCTCCGTCCGAGGAAACCAAGAACCAAACATCGCCTCGATCTTGGCCCAGTGTGTCTCCCGGATTTTCGTCACTGGCGTAGTAATAAAGGGGTTTGCCGTTATATGTGGCCTGGGTGCCACCATCATCGCGTTCTATGGTCGACAACCGCCCGGCATTGATGCCTCCAAAGGAAATCGGGTCGCCGTGGACCAACTTAGGAGGCCATGCAGCGGCGCATCCGCCGGAGCAATTGGATACGTTACGCTCGTCTCTGGTAAACAGGTAAAGGGTATTGCCGTCAGAGTCAACCAGATGGCGTCCCAGTGATTCCTCGCTGGTCGCTCCAACTCTATTGGCTTTTCTAAGCTTGAGTTCGGCAATCAAGTCTTCGGTTGTAATCTCTCCCGCGTCTTCCAACTCGAACAACTCAATCACGGTAAAAGAGGAGTATTCAGAATGATTCGCGGATGGTGCAGCGTACGCTGTCGCTACCAAAAGTAGCGACAATAGGAGCGAAGCCGAGATGAGTGTTAAAACCAATCTTTTGAGTCTACCCATAGTTCCTCCAGGAAAGACAGCGGGACGATGTAGAATCCTTCCGGCCAATATTACTGAAATGAATTGGCTTTGGTCAAATCGCACTAGGAACGGGTTGCATCGTGGCGCAGCAAAATGGGAATCCGGTGCGTCCTGGCCCCAACGGATGCAGAATTCGGCGCACCAAAAGGACTTGGTTTTAGGGCAAACTGATGGATGAGCTTAAAGGGCCAACCCACCCTATTCTTGCATAGTGTCGCATGATAATCGATTGGGACCTCAGTCGGGTGTCCAATGAGCGCACAGGTCTGGGCGTACCCGATACTAAAGCGTCAGTAGGTTTCGTGACGGTCGCCCATCGGACGGTCGCGGTAAGATAGTTTTCGGTAAGCGTCGCCACAGGTAACCGGCATACTTCCTTCGAAAACCGTTCTCCAGGTCCGCGAGAATGCCCTGGTGCTGGCGGTCCCGTGACCTTACCCTGAAATTAGTATCGTTGGCTAATAGAGTCCGGCTACTGATTCAATGAACTCCTTGGGCGTTTTACCTTTCAGCGAGCTGTGGGGCCGGACCTCGTTGTAGTCCAACCGCCAGTTCTCTATGATCTCCCTAGCCTGCCTCACGCTCACGA
>JACZYV010000018.1:0-26248 GCA_022570905.1 Chloroflexota bacterium | reverse complement strand
CCCTGGATTGGTGCCGATCACTTCCACATCCACCGTTTGTCCCGGAGCGATGTCTTGTGTATTCACCATTATCGGATTGAGCAGCGGATTACCGTCGAGCTGCACCACTTTGAACTGGTGCCCGTGAAGGTGCATCGGGTGGTGAGCCTGTCCGGCGTTAATCATCCTGATCAGGATGCGTTCCCCTGTTTTGATCTTCAGAAGCGAGTCCTCCAGCGTCTTGGGAAAGGAGTGGCCGTTGATGGTATAAAACCCTGCGGTTTCATGCAGCAGCAACACATACTCCCGGTCATACTGGGGAAGACCGCCGCGAGGCTCCACGATAAACGCCCCGAATAGCCCCTTGGATAGTTGCAGCAACGTATTAGAGTGGGTGTGATACATCGCGGTTCCCGGTTTAGGCGCCACGAACTCATAGGTCCACGAAGCGCCGGGTTCGATGTCTGGTTGGGTGATGCCAGGGACTCCATCCTGATCGTTGGGGACTTCCAACCCGTGCCAGTGAATGGTCGTGGCTTCCGGTAAGTTGTTGGTGAGGTTGACTCTGACTTTATCCCCCTCTGTTACCCGGATTTCGGGACCTGGGTACTGACCGTTGTAACCCCAGATTTCAACAAATTCTCCCCCCAACACCTCCCAAGAGACCACTTCAGCAGTCAAGTTGATTTCCACGTCTGGATCTGTGAACCGGCTGCCGGCTATCCCCGCGGGCCCGTCACCTAAGGTAACTTGCGCCGGACCAGGATTGCTCGGTTGCCCGTCCGCCGCATCGCCGGCAAAGTCGCTGGCGTGAACCCGGGCTGCCCCATCCACACGGGTGTTATCAGCCGAATCACCATCGCCACAGGCGGCGGCCAATAAGGCGAATGCCGCAAACAATGCCATAAAGATCAGGTACCGTCTCCAAGTTTTCATGACGTCCTCCTTATTCGTGTATCCCTTCTGTGAAAATCATCACACAATCCCACTTTCTCGGATAACGTTCAGATGGCCTGTTATTACCTGGCAAGATGGCCCTAAGTTTCGGGGCCATTTGATGGATTTGCACTGGCCCGGCCGCCGAATAAAGGAATAGATGACCCCAAAGATTGAGCCGCCGTTCAGGACCTGAAAATGATCCAACCGGCCGGAACTATCCGCCCAAACGGCCCTTGATATCCGCGCCTTAAATCGTCAAGCTGGTTAGGGTGACACGTGCCGCTGGACACATGGGTCCGGGCCGCCCCCTGAGCCGTCAATAACCGACGGGGATGTGGGCGCGGACATTCTGCACAGATTGGAGGAGTCCATGAATAAAGTGGAGGCAATCATCCGGCCGGAGAAACTGAACGACGTGAAGGAGGCATTGGCCGCGGTCGGCCTCATCGGTCTCAACGTGGTAAACGTCACCGGCCGGGGCGCTCAGCGCGGCGTTACCGCGGGCGGCTCGCGGGGCGTTGGCCGGTATGAGATAGACATGCTGCCAAAGGTGAAGCTTGAGCTGGTGGTCCACGACGAATCTACTCAGAAAGCCGTCGATACCATCGTCGAGCATGCCCGCACCGGAAACATCGGCGACGGCAAGATATTCATCTACCCAGTGAGCAATGCCATAAAGGTCAGAACGGGAGAAACCGGCGAGGAGGCTTTGTAACGCCTCTGCGCCCTGTCTTTAGACCTCCGCTGGAATCCAGTTGCGCGTACCTGGCCGCAGGCATCTGGGAGACCTCTTGGGGACCATAAAATCCATTCCTCAGGGGAACGGGGTTTCGGGCATTCAGACTCGTGGGCTCTATGCGCTTATTCCGCTTTCGGATGAAGATTCGCCGGAGTACATATACATATTTGGCGAGCGGACCTATATCGGTCGTGAAAGGACCACGTGAGCAATATGAAGTTATTTGGATTTATGGGCCTGATAGCCAGTGTGCTGTTGATGATCGCAGCCTGCGGCGACATATACGGAGGGGACACACCAGACACCGCCCAGCCATCAACGGCTCCAGTATCAAGCCCCACTCCGGCATCAGGCCCCACTCCGGCATCAGGCCCCGTATCAGAGGGACAACGGCTATTCACGGCCAACGGCTGCAGCGCTTGCCACGGATCGGAAGCGCAGGGCAGCGCCATTGCGCCGGGATTGGCCGGTCACACCGGCGCTCAGGTGTTGCGGCAGGCCCGGGCGCCGCTGGGACAGATGCCGGTATTTCCGCCTTCGCAGATCTCCAACGCGGAACTCAGCCAGATCGCCGAATACGTCGAATCGCTGACAGGCGACCATGGCCACATGAGAGCGAACGACCTAGCGCAAGCCTCGGCCCAACACCATTGGATGACCCTATTCGCATTGGAGGACGATTCCCCCGATGAAGCGGTCCACCATATCGACCACATAATCGGTCTGGTAACGGGCCAGCACCTTTCCCAGATGAATCAAGCTAAAGCGGAGATTGAAGCAGGAAAGCTCCACGATGGGCTACACATCATTGAAAACATGCTGGCCGGCGTCCAAGTGGCTGATTTAACGCCTTCGGAGATGCACGCCAGCCTGGCCCGCTCATCGGCTCTCATCGATGACGCCGATGGAGCGTTGCACCATCTGGACCACATATTCGAAGCCCTGAGCGGCGAACCAGCCGTGGCGGGCCGGGTGGCGGAGATCAGAGAATTGCTGGCATCGGGAGAACTCGCCGATGCGGCCCACGAGCTGGAAGAATTTGTCGGAGCGGCCCATGAGGAGGAGCACGAAGAGGACGAAGGCCACGGCCACTAAGTCTTAACTCATACGAAATAAATACAAGACTGACACCCCAAAGTAACGCGCCGGTAATTATTTCTCGTGTAGGGTGGTGCCGACGCAGAGCAGTTAACCATAAGAGTTAACGATAACTTGGCCCAGTCTCAGCGTTGAAACAACTGAAACAACCGTGAGAAACGTGCAGGGAGGTGAGACGATGTTCTGGCTCAAGAGCTGTCCCCGGTGTCACGGCGATCTGTGCGACAAGAATGACAATTACGGCGATTATATCGATTGCTTCCAGTGCGGCCATTACCTGACAGCCGATGAAGAAGCCTACGTGAGGTCCGGTAACCCCCCCGGCAAGACCTTTACCTTGCCGCTAAGCCGGCCCGAACTGGTCCTTTCTGAGACCGCGGCCTAAGGTCCCGGAGGCCCGGCGGACCGAGCCAGGCCGCTTCCCCGCTGTTTAGCCTGCATTTCCCCACGGTTCGCTCCCACCTCCACGCCAGCCGGACCCGCCTCGCATCTTGCTCTTTCCAAGAGCCGGTCTTACAATTGCCCCCATCTGGCCACATCCGCTGAATAGGGGGACTTTCGCCCATGCCCGCTCTCAAACACCCTTTGGAAAATATCCGCGTCATAGACCTGGGCCGCCATCAAGCTGGTCCCCGTTGCGCCCAGGTATTGGCCCGCATGGGCGCTGAGGTCATCAAGATCGAGCGTCTGGGCGGCGAGGAGACCCGCTACCACGGCCCCTGGGTGAAGAAGCAGTCCTCATACTGGGTCCAGTACAACTCTGGCAAAAAGTCCCTGGCCATGGACCTCCGCAAAGAGGAGGGCAAAGAGGCCCTCAGAAAGCTGATCAAAGTCTCCGATATATTGGTCCAGAATTTCAGGCCCGGCACCATTGAGAAGATGGGCTTCGGCTACGAAGAATTAAAGAAGCTCAACCCCAGAATCATCATGGTCAACGTCTCCGCCTACGGCCAGTTCGGTCCCTACAAAGATCAGATCGGCTACGACCCCATCGGCCAGACCATGTCCGGCATCACCATGCTCACCGGGGAAGAGGGCATGCCGCCCATCAGGACCGGAGTGCCCATCATCGACCGCATCACCTCGCTGCACGCCGCCATCGGTTGTCTGGCCGCCCTCCACGAACGCGAGGTTTCCGGCCTGGGCCAGTCCATGGACGTCTGCCTGGCCGACACCGGCTATTCCATGACCGAGATCCCCATCGCCGCCTACCACGGCTCCGGCATCAAGCCCAAGCGGGGAGACTCCAACTCCACCGCCCCTCCCTCTGGCATCTACCCCTGCAAAGAGGGCTGGGTCCTGCTGTCCGCCGGGGACCAGCACCATTGGTACCGGGTCTGCAACGCCCTGGACAAGCCGGAGTGGCTGGAGGACCCGCGATTCAACAACCGGCCCGACCGCGCCAGAAACGCGGACATCGTGAACGAGGCCCTGAACGAGTTGCTTGCCACCATGACCATGGATCAGGCCATCGCCCATTTCACCAAGCACGACGTGGTCGCGGCTCCCGTCAACGACATCCCCATGGCCGAGGCAGACCCCCATCCCTGGGAACGGCGCACCATGGTGGAGGTGGACGACTTCTTGGCCGGCACCATCGCCGTCTCCGGAGACTACTGGCACTTCTCCCGGACACCGGTGAACATCGGCGTCACGCCCAAAGTCGGAGAGCACAACGACGAGATTCTATCCGAGATCTTGGGCTACTCACCAGAGGAGATCGAGGAATTCAAGAAGAACAACGTGATCTCCGAAGAACACCTCTACGACGAGGTAGAGGGCGCGCCCGATCGCACCTGATCAGCGCGGGCTAACTTGAGAACAAGGTAAGCGGCTCGGTACTACCCAAATTGCAGGGGCGCTCCGGATGTTCGGGGCGCCCCTACTTGCATCGACCAGGCTGGCTGCCGCTACCGAAACTTTGGCGGATACGCGCCGGTGGGCCTTCTTCTGGTGACCGCACTTTGGGACTCCTGGCCCAGACCATGGGTGACCTGGACCAGGCAATGGCGCACTACGAGAGCGCAATGGCCCTTTGCCGGAAGGCAGGATACAAACCGGAGCTGGCCTGGAGTTGCTTCGACTATGCCGCCACGTTGCTTGAACGCAATGATGCAGGAGACCGGGCCAGAGCGGTAGCACCGCTGGAGGAGTCCATCTCGATCTCCAGCGAGCTGCTCATGCGGCCTCTCGCGGACCGTTTAGTGGCCCTGCAAGAAAAGATGGAATCAACCCCGTTACGGGGCCCCGCATATCCAGACGGACTAACCCAAAGAGAGTTGGATGTCATCCGCTTGGTCGCGGCCGGCCGCACCGACCGGGAGATCGCCGGAGAGTTGGTCATCAGCGTCAGGACCGTGACCACCCACGTGGGCAACATCCTCAACAAGACCGGCGCCGCCAACCGGGCCGAAGCGGCGAGTTATGCCACCCGCCATGGATTGGAATAGCGATTTAGGACTTTTTAGAGCCGTTCCCCGGTAGGTTGTCCGCCTTAGAAACAGTCTTTCCCAGCAATGTTTTGGCCCCCTCACGCCTGAAACGGCGAGAGACTACGTAGGACTACGTAGTCCTTCGCCTTTTTTGTTTTTCCCCCTTTTTAAAAAATCCGCAATTTTTACGATGGCGTGCCGTCTTGCCGAAATTATTATTGGGCTACAACGAATCGATGAGGTGGACGACATGAAATTCTCACTTAACAGCCAGGCGAACAACATCAACGGCACGGCAACCCAGGGAACGAAATCAGTAATAGATGAGGCGATAGAAATGAAAAACGCGAACACTAACATACAGATGAATATCGGCAACTCCGGCGCCCTGGTAATCAAGAACACCGCAAGATTGCTCGGCGGACTGGCCGTGGCCGCGATGGTGGCGATGGCCGCCACCTTCGGTTCGGTTTCGGCCGACAGCCCATCCGTGTCCAGTAGCTTTGTGGCCCACGGACCCAATGAGATGGACATCGAGTATCTCAACAAACTGGGCAACAACTTCCTGGTCCACGACTACGACGCCATCCAGCCCTCGGCCAAGGTCAATAACTTCCTGGTCCACGACTACGACGCCGTCCAGCCCTCGGCCAAGGTCAATAACTTCCTGGTCCACGACTACGACGCCGTCCAGCCCTCGGCCAAGGTCAATAACTTCCTGGTCCACGACTACGACGCCGTCCAGCCCTCGGCCAGAGTCAATAACTTCCTGGTCCACGACTACGACGCCGTCCAGCCCTCGGCCAGGGTCAATAACTTCCTGGTCCACGACTACGACGCCGTCCAGCCCTCGGCCTGGGTCAACAACTTCTACGTTCACGGCCCCGACACCTCCGAGTGGACTGGATAACCCGTCCTCATCCGGGTTGCCCCCACATCAAAAGAGCCGCCCTCCTCCAGGGGCGGCTCTTTCAACGTCAGCGCACCATCAAGGCCGTCGCCCACCGGCAGACTCTGGCAGCATAAAACAGCTCCCAAAGGCCCACCGGCGGAAATCCTTGCTCAGTAGGTCAGCATCATCCGCTGGATCTCTGACGGGTCTTTGGTGACGGTCAGGGCCAGCATCAGCAGGATGCGCGCCTTCTTCGGCGTGAGGTTGTCCGCCACGATGTAGCCGTCCTCGGTGAAACGGCGGGTCTGCATGACTCGGCCGCTCCCGGTGCCGGTGGCGATCACCACCGGCAACCCGGCGTCCAACGCTTCCTTCAAGGCAGCCATGAACGGGGGCGGCGAGCTGCCGCTTCCTAGCCCAGCGGCCACCAGACCGTCGATACCCGCCTGGGCCAGGGCCCTGATCACCAGTCCATCGGCTCCTGCGTAGGCCGGCGCGATATCCACCCGCGGCAGTTGGTCCACTCCCTCCACGTCGAATTCAGAATCGGCCGTGTGGGTGCGGTCCGGATGGCGGTAGAAGACTACCTTCTCGTCGGAATCGGCATAGCCCAAGAACCCAAAATCGGGAGCTTGGAACGTCTCCAGCCGGTAGCTGTTGGTCTTGGTCACGTCGCGCGCCGCCTGGATCTGGTTGTTCAAGATGGTCAACACCCCCCGGCCCGCCGACTGTGGGGCCGCCGCCACCCGGATGCAGTCGATCAGGTTCACATCCGAGTCAGTGCCCAAGCCCGTGGGCGGGCGCATAGCGCCGGTGATCACCACTGGTTTGCTGCTCTTCACCGTCAGGTTGAGAAAATAGGCGGTCTCTTCCAGGGTCGCCGTTCCGTGGGTAACGGCCACCCCCGCGGCGTCCGGGTCGTCCCGGAAGATCTGGTTGATCCGCTTGGCCAACCCCAACCAGTGTTCGGGCGTGATGTCGGTGCTCCCCAGGTTCAGGAACTGTTCGGCCCGCACGTCGGCGAACTCCAGCACCTCGGGCACCCGTTCCAGCAGTTCGTCGATGGTCAGGTGCTTGCCGTCGTAGCTGTAATTGATGTAGTCGGTGCGGGTGCGCCCCACGAAAGAAATGCTCCCGCCGGTGCCCACCAGATAAACCCTCGGCTTGCTTTCGCTAGTCATGGATAAACTCCCTATTAAGGTAAAACCGTGCCTGAACGATGTTTAGAGCCACTCTCCGCCCAGAAGTATACGACGGGTCTGCCAAGTAGACACCGATGGACAGGCCCGCCGCCTTGATGGGGCCAATAGGCCGGTACTTGTGGGCCGACTCCGGTAAAATACCTTCCCCAACCTAAGCGCATGTGCTATTCTCAATAATGTACGGCGATGCGGTACGTTTCTCGTAATCATGCCTAAATAATAACCCTGGGCCACTTCAAACAAGCATTCGGGCCTGAGTGGAACGGCGGAAATAAACCTAGAAAACAAAGCCCGCGAAGCAGGCCATCCGGCGGGAATCCCCGTAACAGATACAGCACAAGGAGCTTCAGGGTAGGTGTCCGAGGCAGAGATGGCCGGACAAAAAATAGAAGGCGGTTATACCACCGCCTTTTTAAATTCCCGGGGCTTAAACTTCGTCTAACGTTAAAAATCGAACCATCTAGCGGTTGCTGGCCCGGCTGGCCTAAAGCCGGACCCGCGGCTGGTAAGGAGGTGACCTCCGTTGTTGGCCCTTTGGATACTCAGAGCGCTGAGCGCAGGGGGTCTTGGGGTAATCGGCTGGCGGCTCGGACTTTATATATCGGAATATTCATCAGATAAACCAGAATTCCTTCCTTGGGGTCTCGCATCGACCCTGGCCGGCGTAATCATCGGGGGAGTTTTAATCCCCTACTTGATCCTCAAGCCCTGGCGCATGAGCGCTGCATATATCGATTCCCTGCCCGGCTCGGCATTGATCTCGGGCACCGCGGGCCTGCTTGTGGGCTTGGTGGTTGCCTCGCTTATCTCCATACCCCTCTACACGCTGTCCGGCTGGCCCAGTTGGGGCGTCCCGGTCATCGTAAGCGTGGTCCTGGGGCTGTTCGGCCTCGCGCTGGGAGTCCAGCGGGAACGGGACATGCGCGCGATCTTCCCAGGCCTGGAGGCGCCCGCTCCGTCCGGTGGCTCCATCATGACTGCCAACGGGAACGGGTGGACCGGCAGAGCCGATAAGGTCAAATCCCGAAAACCCTCCCGCAATGGAAACATCCTCGTGGACACCAGCGCGATAATCGACGGCCGCATAGCCGACCTCAGCATCACGGGTTTCCTGGAAGGCTCATTGGTGGTGCCGCGCTTCGTGCTGGACGAATTGCGCCATATAGCCGACTCCAGCGACCCATTGCGGCGCAACCGTGGCCGCCGCGGGTTGGAGGTCCTGGGCAAGCTGCGCAAAGATGAGTCGGTGACTCTCGAGATCCTGGACGTGGGGGTGGAGAACGGCAACGAGGTGGATGCGGTCCTGGTCCAACTGGCCCGGGAGATGAAATCGGCCATCCTCACAACGGACTACAACTTGAACCGCGTTGCCGAGCTTCAAGGCGTTCAGGTCTTGAATGTGAACGAACTGGCCAACGCTCTCAAGGCCATCGTTCTCCCCGGTGAAGAGCTGCGGGTGAACATCGTCCAAGAGGGCAAAGAGGCGGGCCAGGGCGTGGCCTACCTGGATGACGGCACCATGGTGGTGGTTGAGGGGGGCCGGCGCTATCTGAACGCCTTCCACGACGTCGTAGTCACCAGAGTGCTGCAGACTGCGGCCGGGCGGATTATCTTCGCCCAACCCAAAGGCGAATAGCGCCGGACACGGACTCTCGGCTGGATGCTGGAGAAACGTTGGTAATTGTAGGCGCGGTGATCGTGGCTGCCGGGCGCAGCGCCCGTATGGACGGGGTGGACAAGACCTTCGCTCCCATATTGGGTCAGCCCCTGGTGGCCCATACCCTGGACCGCTTCGAATCATCTCCCCTGATCGACCAGATAGTGCTGGTCTTGGCCGAAGATTCCCTGGAGCGGGGCCGGCAACTGGTCCAAGAACGCGCCTACCGCAAGGTGGCCCACGTCTGCGCCGGCGGCCAGAGACGGCAGGACTCGGTACGGAACGGGCTGGAACTCCTGTCCCCGTGCGATTGGGTCATGGTCCACGACGGCGCCCGGCCCTGCTTCGACGAGGACATGCTGCAACGGGGACTGGACGCCGCCGCCGGCTGCGGTTCCGCCGTGGCCGGGGTGCCCGTGAAGGACACCATCAAGCTGGTGTCGTCCGACCAGATGGTGAACGAAACCCCCGACCGCTCCCTGCTCTGGGCCGCCCAGACCCCCCAGGTGTTCCGCTATGACCTATTGTTGGAAGCGCACCGCGCCTGCCCCCAAGACGTAACCGACGATGCGGCCATGGTCGAAAGCCTGGGCCACCCGGTCAAGATGTTCCTGGGGGCTTACGAGAACCTCAAAGTCACCACCGCCGGCGACCTGGTCATCGCCGAGACATTCCTCAAAGCCTTGTCTACCGAGTTTCACAAATAGCCGTTGCGGTCACCCGCTCGTCCTGAGCCCGTCGAAGGACCTGTGCGCAATCATGGTTCGACGGAGTCCGTCCTGAGGCGCCGAATGGCTCACCACGGACGGTAGGCGATAAGAACGAACCTAAAAAGTAATTTGTTAGCCTCGTTCCCATCTTCAAGGGATTTACTCTCCCGCTTCCCCTGGCGTAGACTTTCCGCGATATGTCCACTCTTCAAGGACCTGAATCCTTGGAATTCCGCTCTGGGATCGGCTTTGACTCCCACCCTTTGACCGGCGGGAGGAAGCTGGTGCTGGGCGGAGTGGAGATTCCCCATGACCGGGGGCTCTCCGGCCACAGCGACGGCGACGTGTTGGTGCACGCGGTCATGGACGCGCTGTTGGGGGCGGCCAATCTGGGAGACAAGGGCCTCCATTTCCCCTCCAGCGACCCCCAATACAAAGACATCTCCAGCCTCATTCTGCTGGAGCGGGTCGGCGTCCTGATCGCCGAGGCCGGTTGGCGGCTCTCAAACGTTGATGCTACAATCCTGGCACAAAATCCCAAGCTCAGTCCCTTCAATGCGGAGATGCGGGAGAACATGGCCAAGAGCCTGTCCGTTTCCCCCAGCCGCGTCAGCGTCAAGGTCACCACCACCGACTACCTGGGTTTCGTGGGCCGGGATGAAGGGATCGCCGCCTGCGCCGTGGTCTCACTGATGTCCGGGATTTCCGGGATTTCCGGCGGCCAGTGATCACTGGCTCCAGTTGATGCATGAAGCTATATAACACCCTCACCCACGATGTCCAAGATTTCGCCCCCGCGGATGGCAAAACCGTCAAGATGTACGTCTGCGGGGTGACGCCCTATTCCTCCACCCACGTGGGCCACGCCCTCAGCTACGTCGCCTTCGATACTCTCAGGCGGTACCTGGAATATCTCGGCTTCGAGGTTCGCCACGTCCAGAATTTCACCGACGTGGACGATAAGATCATCCAGCGGGCCAAGGAACAGGGGATCGAGCCCGATGAGCTGGCGGAGCAGTTCATCGACGACTTCTACCGCACCATGGACGCCCTAAACATCCAGCGGGCCCACGTCTATCCCAGGGCCACCCAGGAGATTAGCCCGATCATCGAGACCATTCGGACCCTGGTGGACAACGGCTCGGCCTACCCGGCCGGCGGCGATGTGTTTTTTCGCGTCACCAAGAAGGACGACTACGGCAAACTGAGCCACCGGACCCTGGACGGGATGCAGGCCGGCGCCCGGATCGAGGTGGACGAGAACAAAGAGCATCCCATGGACTTCGTGCTTTGGAAGGGCGCGCGCCCCGGAGAACCGTCCTGGGAAAGCCCTTGGGGACCGGGCCGGCCCGGCTGGCACATCGAGTGCACCGCCATGGCCTTGACCTACCTGGGATCAACCTTGGACATCCACGGCGGCGGCCAAGACCTGGTCTTTCCCCACCACGAGAACGAGATCGCCCAGAGCGAGGCCTCCACCGGCGTGGTCCCCTTCTCCCGGTATTGGGTGCACAACGGCCTGCTGCAACTGGGCGAAGACAAGATGAGCAAGTCCCTGGGCAACCTGGTGTCGGTGGAAGAAGCGCTGGAGAACTACACGCCCGACGCCATCAGGCTCTACTTCCTAAGCTCCCATTACCGCAGCCCCCTGAGTTACTCCGACGAGGGCTGTGCCGCCATGGAGCGCAGCGCGGACCGGTTGCGCCATGTGCTCAAGTCCGAGCCCACGGCTACGTCCACGGGCGAGCCCATGGACCCGGCCCCGTTCCAAGAGCAATTCCTGGCGGGCATGGACGACGACCTGAATACCCCCAAGGCCCTGGCGGCCCTGTTCGACCTGTCCCGGGAGATGAACCGCCAACGCGACGACGGCCACTCCATCGCCGCTGCCCAGGACTGCCTGCGTCACCTGGGCTCAATCCTGGGCCTGACCTTCGAAGAGCGGACAGCTCCCCTCAACATAGACGCCGGGTTGTACCACGCCATGGTGCTGGACCTTCGGGCCAAGATCGAGGAGACCGGGCAGAGCGAGTTGGCCGGCATGCTCCCCAGCGCCGATGGAGCAGACGCGGATACGGTATCGGCCCCCAACATCGACCTGTTGATAAATCTCCGGGCCGAATGCCGGAATTACAAACATTACGCTCTGGCCGACGAGATCCGGGACTGGCTGGAGAGTCAGGGAATTTCCGTGGAAGACTCGGCGGCGGGCAGCATCTGGATGTACCGCCCAGTATCGTGACGGGTCACGGCTGGCCGATGAAACGGCTGAAGATAGCGGCCTTAAGCGTCTGGGCGTAACGGAGCTAAACCTGATGCCCAATACCGCCCTGCCAAGTTCCCTGATCGACTCACTGACCCAGATCCTGGGGGAGAAAAACGTCCTGACCGACCCTTACGATCTGGACCGCTACTCCGGCGACGCCCTCTCCCCCACACGTGCCTTCGGGGCTGAAGACTCCTTTGAACGCCTGGCCGACGTGGTGGCGCGCCCCGGCTCCACCGAAGATGTGAGCGCCGTATTAAAACTAGCCAACAAGTCAGCCACCCCTGTAATCCCATATGGCGCCGGTACGGGCGTCATGGGCGCCACGGTGCCCGCCATGGGGGGAATCGTGCTGGACCTGCAGCGGATGAACAAGATACTGGCCATCAACCCCACGGACATGACCGCCGAGGTTGAGGCCGGCGTGGTCTTGGCAGACCTGGAAAACGCCCTCTCGCTCCAAGGACTGATGCCCGGCCATGACCCCTATAGCGTGCCCATCGCCACCGTGGCTGGGACCATCGCCACCAACGGCGTCGGCTACCGCGCCGGGGCCCACGGCCCCATGGGAGACCAGGTTGTCGCCCTGGAGGCCGTGCTGCCCGATGGGCGTGTCATGAGCACCCGGGCCGTTCCCAATCAGTCCGCTGGCCCCAGCCTGAAACACCTGTTCATCGGGTCCGAAGGGGTCTTCGGCGTGATCACCAAGGCGACCATTCGGGTGTTCCGCCTGCCCGAGGCCCAGGTCTTCTCCGGCGTCGCCTTTGACACCTTCGACCAAGGATTCAACGCGGCGGCCGAGATATTCGCCCTGGGCGTGCGGCCCACCCTGGTGGACCTGACCGAAGAGGACGAGGGCATCACGTTCCACCTGCTCTTCGAGGGGTTCAAAGAAGGCGTCAAAGCCAACGAAACGCGGGCTTTAGCGGTGTGCGCCCAATTCGGCGGACGGATGCTCGGACCCGGCCCAACAACCTCCTATTGGGAAGAGCGGCGCCAGTCTGCGGAGAACTACAAGGTGTCGGCCCTTGGCAAGCCACGGAGCGTCCGCTGGAGCCGCTGGCGTGGCCGCCGGGGCTTCGACTACCTGCACCTTGGGTTGCCCATCTCCAAGGTATTGGAATACCGCAAACGGTGCGAGGAAATCATGTCCAAGTCCGGGGTGCGGGTCATCGAGTACGCCATCTGGTCCCGGCCCGAGTTATTCTCCATGTTGATCGTCCCCGAATCAGGCGCTGCGGCCAACTCAAGGGAGGAGCTGGGCAAAACCGTGCGGCAGTTGCTGGAACTGGCCCAGGACATGGGGGGCGTGATGGAGTACTGCCACGGCGTGGGCGTAAAACTGAACCACCTGCTGGCCAGGGAGATGGGAGTGGGCCAAGACGTGGTGCGGGCTATGAAACAGGCCTTGGACCCCAACAACATCATGAATCCTGGAAAGCTGGGTCTATAAGGGCGGCAATGGAATTCGGCTTACAATTCTTCCCCGACGTCGGCCCCGAAGAAAAATCGGGGCAACAGTATTGGAACGAATGCCTGGACCTGGCCGGCCTCTGCGACGAACTCGGCTTCACCCAGGTCCGCACGGTTGAGCATTACTTCGAACCCTACGGCGGTTACAGCCCGTCGCCCCATATCTTCCTCACCGCGGCCTCCCAACGCACCAGCAAGGCGCGGCTGCTCACCGGCGCCGTGCTGCCGGTCTTCAACCACCCGCTGAAGATAGCCGGCGAGATCGGCATGCTGGACGCGATCTCCAACGGCCGCCTGGACTGCGGGTTCGGACGGGCCTTCCTGCCCCACGAATTCCAACGCTTCGACCGGACCATGGACGAGAGCCGGGCCCGGTTCGACGAGGGAGTGGACGCAGTGCGGCGGCTGTTGGAAGAGGAAAACGTCACCTTCGACGGGGAATTTCACCGCTTCAAAAACGTGACATCGCTGCCAAGACCGACGCAGAAGCCACGGCCGCCTTTCTGGGTCGCGGCCCTGGGCACCCCGGAGTCGATGCAGGCTGCCGGAAGGAACGGGTACAACCTGATGTTGGTGCCCTTTGCCGGACCAAAGATGCGGGAGGCCATCGGCATCTACCGGGATGCCTGGCGGCAGGCGGGACACCCTGGAGAAGGCAAGATAGCTTTGGGATTCCACATGTTCTGCCACCAAGACCGCGAGGAGGCCCACCGCGTCGCCAAGCCCAACGTTAACGCCTATTTCAGATCGCTGGTGGCCGCCGCCGAACGGGACTCAGGATGGGGCGCCGGCGCATCGTCCCGGGATTACCCCGGTTACGAC
Organism: Chloroflexota bacterium; assembly: GCA_022570905.1. GTDB lineage: Bacteria > Chloroflexota > Dehalococcoidia > Lucifugimonadales > UBA3495 > UBA9611. The sequence goes on along the minus strand of JACZYV010000018.1, from coordinate 12,039 downwards.
GGCTACCTGGACATCCTGCGGGCCGCCAACTTCGACTCTTTGCTGAACGGCGGCACCATCTGGGTGGGCACCCCGGAAGACATCCGCCAGCAGATCTCGGGCTACGCTCAAGAGGTGGGCGGGTTCCATACCGCCTCGTTACAGGTCAACTTCCACCTCATCTCCGCGGCCGACGCTGCGGGATCGATGCGTCTCTTCGCCCAAGAAGTTATATCTACATTTTAATAGTCTGTACGTTTTAACCGCCTATTTTTCACTTATCATTACGTAATCAGTCGCAGTTAGCACCGTCATAAGTTATGATTCCTGATATGCGTTAGTATCAATCCCATCTTGTTATGATATTGACCATCATGAAATCCGATGATGCCAGGCACACATTATACGTTGACACTATAAAGGACTGGTAGTATCATAAATATAGATTAAGTAGCGGTAACAATATCGCGAAACTACATACTTAACCGGACGAGAAGTCCGAAGGCTAGGGAATCAAGAAATGGCGAAGGCGAACAATCACAAGAACGGGCATCCGAATTTTTTGCACATTGGCGAGATGCTACATCAGGTGGAAGACGGGGTGGTGGCCGCCTACGACTGGCTGTCCGGTCCTGCCATGACCGAAAAACAGCGCACGGAGCATAAACTGGCTGAGACTGAGCCCATCCGGCGCATCGGCCCCATGAGCTTCTAAGAAGATATCCCTCTCACCCCGGAGACGACTCTCCGGACGTAACTCCGGTCGCGGCCTGAACCGCGCACCCTCCCACGCGATCGTGCCCGGGGTTACCCAAAAGAAATGGCGGCAGCGAAATTAGCTGCCGCCATTTCTTTGTCCGCCCTCTCTCCTTCCTAGAACGGCAATTCTTGTCCGATACCCTGCTCTTTCGCCTTGGTGTACACCAACTGGGCCGCCGCGATATCCTCAAGAGCTAGGCCCATCGACTCGAACAGCGTTATCGAGTTGGCGGAAGGACGGCCCTTGACCCTTCCGGAAACCACGTCCTGGAGTTCCTTGGCCATGTCCCAGCGGAAGCTCCCCCTGGGTTCCAACCAAAGCAGGTCGCCGCACTCGATCTTGGCCTGTTCCAGGTTGTCCACAACAATCACGTCAGACCGCAGCACCGTCTCTTCGTCGATCTCCCGCCGCATCCAGTGGTTCCCACCGGCGGCGTTTATGTGGGCGCCGGGAGACAGCCATTCGCCCAGCAGCGCCGGCTCCCGGGCCGATGTTATGACGATCACCACGTCGGCCCCATCCACGCACTCCTGTGCGCTGTCCACCGCCTTCACCTCCACCTCCAGGCTTTCACTGCTGCGCTTGGCGAATTCCTCGCGGCGCTCCTCCCGGCGGCTGAACACCCGCACCCCTTTGATGCCGCGGACCGAGCAGACCGCCTCCAACTGGGTGCGGGCCTGAAAACCGGACCCGATCACCGCCACAGTGGCGGCGTCTTCTTTGGCCATATACTTGGTGGCCACCCCGCTGGCGGCCCCGGTGCGGATCTGCCCCAGGCGGCCCGCCTCCATGCAAGACAGCAATCCGCCGGTCTCATAGTCGTAGAGCATGACGATCATCTTGGCCGAGCCGGGCCCGCCGAAAGAGGGATAGGCCTTGTATCCGAAGACTCCTTGTCCTTGGTTGGACGCAGCCATGAAGTGGAAGAAGCCGCCCGGCATGCGGATCCGGTTCCTGGGACGGTTGTCCACCTTGCCCTCTCCGGCGTGGGCGAAGGCCTGGTCAAGCACGTCGATGCACTCGTTCATGGGCAGTAGTTGGGCCACTTCCTGGTCGTTCAAAAACAGGGCCATGTTTCTCTCCTGACTTTTCCGGCGCTCTCCGGCCGCTATTCGTGCCCAGGCACGGGCGACAGACCAGTATAGCACCGTGGATTACCTCCGAATAGGCGTTAAAAGCCAGGGCCCCTTTGCTACAATTAGATGCGCGGCCGGTAGAGGCGCGGCCGGCGGCTTCGGCGACAGCTTTAGATAAGGGAAGAATTCCACAGATGTTCAAACCCCGCGTTTACGTCACCCGGCAGATATTCCCCGACGCCTTGGACCTCATCGAGAAGACCGCGGAATTTGAGCTATGGCCCGACGAGGAACCACCCACGCCGGAACAACTCATGGAAGCCATGGCGGATGTTGAAGGCGCCATAATCAACGTCATGGACCGGATCGATGCGCCGCTTTTGGACGCCGCGCCCAAGCTCAGGGTGTTGAGTCAGGTGGCGGCGGGACTGGACAACATCGACATCCCGGAGGCCACCAAACGGGAGATACTGGTGGGCTACACGCCGGGCGTGCTGGCCAAATCGACCGCCGACCTGGCTTTCGCCCTGTTATTGGCCGTGGCCCGGCGCGTGGTGGAGAGCGACAAATGGGTCCGGGAAGGCAACTGGAAGATCTCCCACCACCCCATGTTCTGGCTGGGCTCAGAGGTCAACGGCAGCACCTTGGGCATCCTGGGCCTGGGTGGCATCGGTCTGGAGACGGCCAAACGGGGCCTGGGCTTCGACATGAAGATCATCTACCATTCCCGCACCAGAAAGCCGGAACTGGAGGCGGAGTACGGTTTTAAATACGCCACGCTGAACCGGGTGCTGGCCCAATCAGATTTCCTCTCCATTCACGTGCCCCTGACGCCGGAGACAAACCGGTTCATCGGCGAAAAGCAACTCAAGAAGATGAAGTCCACGGCCATCCTGATAAACCTGTCCCGCGGACCGGTGGTGGACACCGACGCTCTGTACAAAGCCCTGACCGAGGGCTGGATCGCCGGGGCGGGCCTGGACGTTTTCGACCCCGAGCCCGTGCCGGCAGACCACCCGCTCCTTGGGCTGGACAACGTGGTGGTCCTGCCCCACATCGGAAGCGCGTCCAACCGCTCCCGGAGGGATATGCATCTACTGGCGGCCAGGAACCTGGTGGCCGGTCTAAAGGGCGAGCGGCTGGAGCAGTGCGCCAATCCGGAGGTGTACGAGTCGTTGGGCATCTGACCCGGGGATTCTGCGGCAAGGGAAAGGGGGGGAGAATTACTGGCGGAGAGGGCGGGATTCGAACCCGCGAGAAGATTGCTCCCCTACGCGATTTCCAGTCGCGCCCGTTCGTCCACTCCGGCACCTCTCCAGCTTGGCGGGAAATTCCCGCCCAGAGACCCGGAGCCGCCGCGCGGCCGGGAACCCTGAGACATCAGCCATTATAGGCAACGGTCCGCTGGACTGTCCACAGACTCAGGCATGGATTGCCCTTCTCTGCCCTTCAAATTGGCCCGGTTACTCCCTTATAATAATCCCCAGCCCCATAACGCACAGGAGTAGATAGAATCATGGCCGATCCAGGCTTTGTAAAAGTTGCGCAGGTGAGTGAGATTAGGCCCGGCGAGATGATCGCGGTGGAAGTGGACAACGAACAGGTGGTTTTGGTCAACGTGGCCGGCAGTATCCATGCTATCGACGACACCTGCTCCCACGCCTATGCGTCTTTATCCGAGGGTGACCTGAACGGGGAAGAGGTCGAGTGCCCCCTCCACGGCGGCTCCTTCAACGTCACCACCGGAACGCCGGTGAACCCGCCGGTCAGTGAGCCCATCCGGGTCTACCGGGTCCAGATCGACGGTGACGACATCCTGGTGGCGCCGCCCACCGGGTAGGCGACCCTTTCCCCTATCGGCCTTCCCAAGCCAGGGTTTAGGGAAGGCTAGCCGAAGCCGGGAATCCGGTCCAATATGTTCAGGATATGGACCTTCGGCGCCGGCCAATACACCATCCATACCTTGCCCCGGAGGTTGGCCTCCGGGACTGCTCCCCAGCTACGGGAATCGTTGCTATGGGCCCGGTTGTCCCCCAGAACGTAATATTCCCCTTCCCCCAATTCGATCAACGGCGCATTGGAACGGTCATTGCTGGTCAGGTACGGCTCATCCAATTCATCGCCATTCACGAAAACTGTGCCGGCCTTCATCTCAATCGATTCACCCGGCAGCCCGATTACCCTCTTTACAAAGTCTTTCCTGGGGTTCTGGGCGTTTTTATCCGGGAACTCGAAAACAATGACCTCGCCCCGTTCGGGGGCGCGGATGGCGTAGCGGGACGAACCCTGGCCGGCCTGCCAGAAGGGAACGATCTTGGCCAGCCGGTCCAGGTCGACACGCAGGTAAACCAGGCGGTTGACCAACAGGTACTGGCCGTCTTCCAAGGTCGGGTCCATGCTGGAGCCGTCGACCTTGAAGTTTCTGACAGTGGTCTGCAGCAGCATGAACACCACCGCCGCCAAAACCACCGCTTCGATTATTTCTCTAGCAACGCGTGACAAAGGTTTATGGTTCCCTCAGATTCAAGTAGGGCCTGAAAAGTATAGCATCCGTCCTCTGGACCCATGCCGCCGTTTGTCCCCACACCCACCGTCTGCTACAATCCGCGCCTAGGTTAGCAAGCCTCAAATCGCTCAGGATCCACGGAGGGACCAGCCCATGAGTTGGCGTTTCCAACTGCTGAACAAACCCTACGGCAGCGTTACCGAAGGCCCGGTGTGGGACGGCGAGAACCTGCTCTTTACCCACATCTCCGCCAGCCGCATCTACCGCTGTGACGTCAAGACCGATGAGATAACCGTCTGGCGGGAGGGCACCAACCGCACCAACGGCCTGGCCCATGACGAGCAAGGGCGGCTCTTCGGCTGCTGCTCCGGCGGCCGCGCCATCCTGCGCTTCGACCCAGACGGCAACAACGTGGTCATCGCCGACGGATTTGATGGCCACAAACTGAATACCCCCAACGACCTGGCCATCGACCGCCAAGGCCGGGTCTGGTTCACCAACCCGTGGAACGCCACCAACATCGACGCCACCGAGATCGAAGAACCGGGCCTCCGCGCCGTGCTGTGCGCCACCCCTCAAGCCGACGGCAGCTACTCGGTGGCCAGGGTGGAGACCGACAGCACCATGCCCAACGGCATCCTGGTGTCCATCGACGGCAACACCCTGTACGTGGCTGAGAGCAACAGCGAAGACGCCAGCATCGACCGGGAACTTCGGGCCTATCCCATCCGGGAAGACGGCTCCCTGGGCCCCTACGACACGCTCCATGCCTTCGGCACCAACAAGCGTCAGGCCCAGCGCGGCATCGACGGCATGTGCCTGGACCGGGAGGGCAATATCGTCGCCACCGCCGGTTGGCCCTCGTCCGGACCCGGACCGCTGATCTACGTGTTCGACCCCAAGGGGCGGATCATCGAGACTCACCCCGTCCCCTGCATCCGGCCCACCAACTGCTGCTTCGGCGGCCCGGACCGCTCCACCCTCTACGTGACCAGCGCCGAGGGGCACTTCTTCAAGGCCGAGACCGACATGGAAGGCTGGGCCTTATTCCCTTAGCCGCCGGTGCATCCGGGTTTTCTTGGGAGGGCGATTCCGATTATCATGGTTCCAATCAAGAGCGTTATTTAGCCAACTAACACCGCCGGTTTCGATTTACCAGCGAGAGCAAGACAATGTCTTTACAAGGACGAGGCAGCCTTACTAATGCCGGTTTGACCAGAGCGCAATTGCGTCAGGGAGGAGGCCGCGGCAACGGCAACGACCACTTCGACGAGTTGATCGGCGCCACTGAGCTTTTCGTGTACCAAACGCCCAACAAGAAACCCAAGGGCTTCGAATCGCTGAAACTATTCCTGGAAGCTTCCGAGTGCGAGCTCATCTTCACCGTGGACGTTCCGCCGGAACTGAAGAACTACGAAACCTTCCGCATAACCCACAGGTCCGGCGAGAAGATTCCCGACCCGGTGCTGCGCCGCTGCCACTCCTGGGCCCACGGCCGCAACTTCCTCCACAGCTTCTTCAAGCCCATGTACGGCGGCAGGTAGAGCGGCTTTCGTCGTTCCAGCGTAGGCGCGGGTTTTTAACCCGCTTGGTCAGGGAGAGTCACCTCTGAACGAGCTAGAACAACTTAGCGCCGTGACGTGGCTCCGACGTTTTAGGTTTGGTCTACCCGAAGCCGGGCGGGTTTGAAACCCGCACCTACGATAAACAACTTGTCTGCCGAGACGGTTTCTGGATTCCAGGATGCCTCTCGTTGTCCGGTTCGTTGCCTACTTTCTCTGTCACTTCCGTGGGTGGTTGGCCAGAAAATCGTCGGCTATGTCGTTGAATGTGCGGAACTCCACGCCGTCGTGGGACATGATGTACTCCGCCAACCGCTCCAGCATCAGCAATACCTGGGGGCGGCCGCTGACATCGGGGTGGATGGTTATGGGGAAGACCGCCTCGTCATACTCCCGGTACACGAAGTCGAATTGGTCCCGCCACATCTGCTCGATGTCCCTGGGGTTGACGAAGCCGTGACTGTTGGGGGCGCTCTTGATGAACATCATCGGCGGCAGGTCGTCCAGATACCAGTTGGCTGGTATCTCCACCAGGTCCGTCTCTTCGCCGCGGACCAAGGCGTGCATCCAATGTTCGGCCGGCTGGGAGAAATCGATCTTGGTCCAGCGGTCGCCCTTGCGCACGTAGTAACACTCGAAGTCCCGGTGCATCAGGCTGTGGTCGTACTTGATGCCATGCTTCTGCAGCAATTCGTTGGTGATGTGGCTGAACTCCCACCAGGGGGCCACGTAGCCGGTGGGCCGCTTGCCCGATAGCTCGGTGATCAGGTCGATGCACCGGACCAAGACCGCCTCTTCCTGCTCCGGCGACATGGCGATGGGGTTCTCGTGGGAGTAGCCGTGGAGGCCGATCTCGTGGCCGCCATCGACGATCATCTGGCACTCGGTGGGGAAGGTCTCAATGGAATGGCCGGGGATGAACCAGGTGGTCTTGATCCCCAACCGTTCGAATAGCTTGACCAGACGGGGAGTGCCCACCTCCCCGGCGAACATGCCCCGGGAGATATCGTCGGGCGAGTCCTCGCCTCCGTAGGAACCCAACCATCCGCCAACGGCGTCCAGGTCCACTCCAAACGCGCAGGAAATCTTTTTATCGGCCACGGTGGCGCCCTCCTAGTCTGAAAATCTTCTAACCGCTTACGTTGCTCAACCGCCGTAATTCGCCTTCCGCCGCTCCGCGAACGCGGTTACTCCCTCCCGGCTGGTGTCGGAATCCCGCAGAGGGGCCGACAACGCCCGGGCGTACAGGTGAGACTGTTCTGAGGTCATGTCCCGGCCCATGAAGGCCGCCTTTTTGGTGGCCACCAAAACATCCGTGGGGTATTCACCCATGCGGGCGGCCAGGTCTTCAACGGTGGGGATCAATTCTTCGGCGGAGACCACTTTGGTCACCAGGCCCATGCGGAGCGCCTCTTGGGCATCGAACAGGTCGCCGCTGAGCAGCATGTGCAGGGCCGGTCCGAAGCCGATGAGCCGGATAAGCGGGTCGGGTGGGTTGGGAATGCCCCGGCGAATCTCGAAACATCCGAACCGGGCGTTCTCAGAGGCGATGCGAATGTCGCAGGCCAGCGCCCGTTCCAGCCCCCCGGCCACCGCGTAACCGTTCACCGCGGCGATGGTCACTTTGTCGGTCTTCATGTACGGCGGCACCACGTTACTTACCGGGCCGCCCGAGGCGATGCGCGCCGCCGCGGCCTTCAGGTCCATGCCGGTGCAGAAGGCTCTTTCGCCCGTGCCGGTGAGCACCAGCACCTTCAAGCTCGGGTCTTTGTCAAAATCTTGCTCGCACTCGTAGATGTAGTCCGTGGTCGGCGGGTCGCAGGCGTTCATCACCTGGGGCCGGTTGATGGTTATCCAAGCGGTGGGGCTTTTTTTCTCGTAGATCACCGTGTCCATTGGCGGCTCTCCCTTCGATCACTGAGTGATTTTGCTTCGAGATTTTTCATCCGGACGGCCTAGATGCCCAGCCGTGCCTTGTATTCCAGATCGTGTTCCGCGAGAAATCCCATGCGCAACAGGCCTTCCACGTCCGGTGGCGGCGTCACTCCGGGATTGGCCGGAACGTCAGCGATTACCTGCTGTTCCATCAAATCGTCGTATTCCTGGTCCGTGCGGCCCAGCAGGCCGCAAAAGACTTGACGGTTGAACTCCCCGAACCGGGGCGCAAGGCGGTCCGGGGGCCGGTCCACGCCGGTCAGTCCAAATAACGGCGCCGAATGGGGCCTGGGACCCACCGGCGCTGGGTGGTGGGATATGGAAAAGAACCCCCGGTCGGCGTGATGGGGGTCGGTGGCGATATCGCGGGTGTTGTACACCGCGCCGCAGGCCACTCCACCCGCCTGGAGCAGGTGCATCACCTCGTGTTTGTCCCGGCTGCTCGTCCATTCGCCGATGGCGTCGTCCAGTGATCGCCGTTGGGCCAGACGGCCCTCGACGGTTTTCAGATCCCCGTTGGAAGCCCAAGATTCCCCCACCGCCTGGGCGAAGTTGGCCCATTCGGCGTCCGAGGTTACGGTGATGGCAACCCAGCCGTCGTCACCGGCGCAACGGTACACCCCGTAGGGAGCATGGTCCGGGTGGCTGTTGCCGCGCCGCGAGGGCGCGACACCGTTCATCTCATACTCCATGAACGCTTCGCCCAGGTGGGCCACGCCGGCCTCGTATTGGGATAGGTCGATCCATTGTCCCTGCCCCGTGCGCTCCCGGTGGGCCAAGGCCAGCAGGATGGCGTAGGTGGCGTTCAGCGCCCCCAGGGTGTCGTTGAAAAGTATCCCGCCCTGGACCGGCCCGCCGTCCTCGTAGCCGGTGAGGTAGGTCAGCCCGGTGACCGCCTGGAGGCTGGAGCCGTATCCGATGTAGTTCTGCCACGGGCCGGAACTGCCGTAGGCGGTGGAGTCCAAGACGATGATGTCCGGTTTCACCTTCCGCAGATTGGGATAGTCCAGACCGAAATTCCGCATCACCCGGGGAGGAAAATTCTGGGCCACCACGTCGCTGATGCTCACCAGTTCCTTGAACAATCGCTTTCCTTGTTCGGTGTTGAGGTCCAACGAGATGCCCGATTTATTACGGTTCGCTTCATGATAGGCGCCGCCGTTGTTCCACGGCTGCTCGCCCACCTGGCTGTCCGGCTGAGGGCTGCCCCGGGAGGAGTCGGGCCGCACCGCGGACTCCACCTTGATCACCTCTGCCCCGTAGGCGGCCAGGGGCGATATGGCATAGGGCAGCGCCCAGACCTGTCCCGGTTCGATGATGCGGATACCGCTTAATGGCAGAGGCGCGGTCAAGGCGTCGCCCCCTCAAAAACTTCCTCGTTATGCTGGCCCAGCGTGGGCGCCGGCATGGACTGGCGGCGGGGTGTTTCGGACATCCTGAAGGGCGCGCCGGGATAGCGCAAGGTGCCCACCGCCGGATGGGGAAACTCCACGAAATACCCCCGTTCTTTCAACTGCGGAGACCCGGAGATGTCCTCCATGGTCTGGACCGGCGAGAAGGGGAAGCGCCATTCCTGAGCGTGGTGGAACCATTCCTCGGCCGTCTTTTCGAGCCATTTGGCCTTCAACAGTTCGTCCACCTCGTCCGAGTGCAACTGCCGGTCAGCGGGTGTGGCGAACTTGGGGTCCTGCAGTTCCGGGACTCCGGCCATGGCGGCATAGGTGTCCCAATCGCCCATCACTCCCGGAGTGGGCAGGATGTAGCCCTCTTTGGTGGGCGCCGGGTAGCGGAGGCTGCCGCCCTGGGCGGGTTGCCGCCGGGAGACCATCCCCGCGTAGGTGTAGTCCAAGAAGGTGGTGAAAAGGGTGCTGATGGCGCACTCCAGTATCGACACGTCCACCTGCTGTCCCTGGCCGCCGCCGCGCCAGAGTCCCAAAAGGGCGGCGACGGTGCCCGAGGCGGCGGCCACGCCCCCAAGATACTGGGCCTGGTTGTAACCGTGTTTCACCGGCTCGCGGTGGTAGCCGCCGGTGATATAGGCCATGCCGCAGAGGGCGTATAGCACAAGTTCGCTGGCGCGGTAATCCCGGTAGCGGCCGTTCCGCCCGAAGCTGGAAACCGAGGTCATGATCAGGCGGGGGTTAACCTGGCTCAGAACCTGGTAGTCCAGACCCAGCGATGGCATCACTCTTGGAGAGTAGCTCTCCACCAGAACGTCGGCTTTCTCGACCAACTCGAGGAGCGCCGCCCGGCCTCCAGCCGACTTAAGGTCCAGGGTGACTCCCCTCTTGTTGGTGTTCAGGTAGAGGAAGAGTCCGCTCTTTTCCGGGTGGGGTTTGTGTCCGGGAAACGGCCCCATCCGCCGGGCCGGGTCGCCGCCGGGCCGCTCGACCTTGATCACGTCGGCCCCGTAATCCGCCAACAATTTGGTGCAGTACGGACCGGCGATGTGCTGGGTCAGGTCGATGACCTTAACGTCTTTCAGGACTGTGTCGTTCATCTATTACACGGGGGCCAAGAGAATTACTGGTTGAGACCCGGTTCGGGGATGCCAAAATCTAGCAGTGCCGTAGCTGGGTGTCAATGCCGGCCGCCCGAATGCGGGACGAGTCAGCCCAAGCCGCGATAATCGGCTAAATCCCAGTTTCCCACGTTATCAAAAGCTCACGCATGTCCGAGCGCCATTGGGGCACGAACCCGGCTTCGCTGGGAGCGAACAACTCGTCGAAGTGGCTTTCGATCAAAGGGCGGGCCCGTTCGCGGTCCTCAGGCTTCACCACGCGGTCTTCCAAGACCAACTTAACCGCCTCTTCCCTGGTCTGGGGGCGTTGGTTCTCCCACCACGGCGGTTCCGGCAGGACCTGGACATCCGGCAAGATCCCCATGTCCCAAAGAACGGGCAGAAGCTGGCCCTGGCCCGGCAGCACCGCTTGCTCTTCGCCGTAGACCAGTTGAAAGAGCTTGGCGCGCCGGTTGGGCGGCGGCTCGCTCCAGATGGTGATCATGACCCGGCGGGACGCGGCGGCCTCCAGTTGGCGGATGAACGTGTTTATATCCCGAACGAAGTAGGTGACGTCGGCGGTGAATGCGATGTCGCCCCGCGGCGATTGGGCCTCCGCCAGGGAAGCGGGGACCAGGCGGGCGTTGCTGATGCCCGCTTCTTGGGCCAGGGACTCGAACTCGGCAGCCATGCCCGGCGATGGCTCGATATTCAGGACCTCTTTGCACCGCAAGGCTAGGGGAAGACAGACCCGCCCGGCCCCGCCGCCCACGTCCACCACGACGTCGTCCGGCCGCACGTAGGACGCGATGATGGCCAGGTTGCGGTCCGGCTCCCGGTGAGGGTCGAAACGGAACTGCCGGGCTGCCGCGCCGCCCCACGGGTCGCCGGTCGGCGAAGGCCCATAGATGCGGGCGTTCTGGGCTTGCACGGCGTCGAGGCAGGCAGCGTATGTTTCAGATGGGGTCATTATTCCTTTGCCCGATGCAATGAACGGACACGAAATACCTCGTTTATCCGCTCAGGACGAGCGGGCCGGGGGCCGCAATGTGCGCCAGCGCAACTAGCCTTAGAACAAACTCCGGCCAGATCGGCAACTTTGTCATTTTACCCTGGCGCTATTTTTGGAAATGCGTCTTCATCGGCGCGAAGTAATGGTCGATCCAGCCCTGTTTGTAGTGCATACCGTCGCCCGTTAATTTTGTGTGCTTCAGCGTCAGCCGCGTGCCTGTTCCCTCGGGCTCCAGCGTGATCTCCAGCTCGGAATCAGGGTCCGAGTCCGCGAATTGCTGGGTCCGCCACGATTGGCGGATCAACTTGCCTGGGACCAACTCCAGGTTCTTGCCATTGATGTAGCCATCATGGGCCGTGAACTCACCGCCCACCTCGTTGCTGGCGGTGGCGGGAGACCCGGTTATCGCGGCGTGGCCTTCCGAGTCCAGCCACGTGTCATAGACCACTTGAGGCGATGCGGGGAACGAGTCCGAAATCTCAAACTCCATGGTGGTTCTCCCTCCATTTGCCGCCGTGTTGGGCTACTGGGCCAGATAGGCGAACTTGTCGTTGGCCGGACTCTTGATGCGGTGGTGTTCTATGAACACCGCGGCGTTCTCGGCCACCTGCTCTCCGTCCAAGTCAGCCACCAAGGCCAGGGTCATGTCGATGCCCGCCGACACGCCGGCCGATGTGATGATGCCCTTGCCGGTGCTCTTGTCCACCAG
>JACZYV010000156.1:0-7268 GCA_022570905.1 Chloroflexota bacterium | reverse complement strand
CCAAAGCCAGGGACAGGGTGCCTGGAGGCTCTTCCAGCGGGTCGGCGGCGGCTGTGGCCGGAGGATTGGTGGATTTCGCCCTGGGGTCGGATACCGGCGGCTCGGTGCGCATCCCCGCCAGTTTCTGCGGCCTCTACGGACTTCGCCCCACCCACGGGCGCATCCCCCTGGAAGGCATCTTGATGCAGGCGCCCAGCTACGACACCATCGGCTGGTTCGCCAGGGACGCGTCGATTTACGCACGGGTCGCCGAAGTTCTGTTTCAGACCGTCATACCGGATAGCGGCCCCAGCCGCCTGGTGATCGCCCAGGACGCCTTTGAAGAGGCGGACGCGGATGTTTCGGACGTGCTGCTGCCATTGGCTGAGCAGATGGCCGCCCTGGCCGGAAGTTCAACCACGGTAAGGCTGGCGCCCAACGGTCTGGCCGAATGGGCCGCCCAACAGAACGTGCTCCAGTCCAAAGAGGCCTGGGACTCGGTGAAGGACTGGGTCGACCAGGTGAATCCCAGGTTCAGCTTCTGGGTCAGCCAGCGCTACAACTTCGCCATCGGCCTGACCGATGCCCAGTTGAGCGAGGCGGCGTTGGTCCGGGACCAGCTCAGGGCCAGGATGGACGAGGTGTTCGCCGGCGGCGGGTTCGTTTGCCTGCCCACGGCGGTGGCGCCCGCTCCGCTGCGCGGGCTGCCCACCTCCGCCAAGATAGATGTCCAGATGCGGCTGAGCCGGCTGACCTGCATCGCGGGCACCACGGGGAGGCCGCAATTGAGCCTGCCACTGGCCGAGGTCAACGGCCTGCCGGTGGGCATCTCCATCATGGGAGAACGGGGGTCGGACGAGGAACTCATCGGTTTCGCCCGGAGGGTTGAAGCCGCTTTGGCAAGCTGATATGTGGACAACCCCTGGCCGTCCGGCATAATATCTCCCGTGACTAGACCAGCACTCAGGAGTGTAAGATAAATGGCCCATCAGGTTAATGGAGTAGTCGCGGCAGCCAAGGGCGCGCCGGTGAAGTTGGTCCCAATCTTGGTGCCCGATCCAGGCCCGGGCGAAGCGTTGATCAGGGTGAAGGCCTGCGGCGTCTGCCACACCGACCTCCATTACCGCGAGGGGGCCATCAACGACGATTTCCCCTTCCTCCTGGGCCACGAGGCGTCGGGGACGGTGGAATCGGTGGGCGATGGCGTGACCAACGTGGCCCCCGGCGATTTCGTGATCATCGCCTGGCGCGCCCCCTGCGGCACCTGCCGTTCCTGCCTGCGCGGCGTTCCCTGGTACTGTTTCTCCAGCCGGAACGCCTCCCAGCCCATGACCCTGGCCGACGGCACTCCCCTGTCGCCCGCCCTGGGCATCGGCGCATTCGCCGAGCTTACCCTGGTGGACGCCGGACAGGCGGTCAAGGTATCACCCGAAGCCAGCCCCGAAGCGGCGGGGCTGGTGGGCTGCGGCATCATGGCCGGCTTCGGCGCAGCCGTGAACACGGGCAACGTTGGCCGGGGCGACTCGGTGGCGGTCTTCGGCTGCGGCGGGGTCGGCAACGCGGCCATCGCCGGGGCCAGGCTGGCGGGCGCCCACACCATCATCGGGGTGGACCTGGACGACCGTAAGCTGACCTGGGCCAAGGAGTTCGGCGCGACCCACACCATCAACGCCACGTCCACGGACCCGGTAGAAGAGATCAGAAAATTGACCGGCGGCCACGGCGTCAACGTGGCCATCGAAGCTGTCGGAAATCCAGTGACTTACGAGCAGGCCTTCTACGCCAGGGACCACGCCGGCACGGTGGTTTTGGTCGGCGTGCCCAGTCCCGACATGAAGATAGAACTGCCGCTGCTGGAGATCTTCGGCCGGGGCGGCAGCCTGAAATCGTCCTGGTACGGCGACTGCCTGCCCTCCCGCGATTTCCCGATGCTCATCGACCTCTACCTCCAAGGCCGCCTGGACCTGGACCGGTTCGTCTCCGAAACCATCGGCATCGGCGACGTGGAAGAGGCCTTCCACAAGATGGAACGGGGCGAGGTGCTGCGGTCGGTGGTGGTTTTCTAGGCGCTGGAAACTCTATTTCGTGGCTGTAAGCAGATGGGCTTCCATGGGGAATGCAAGCCCATTTTCCGTCAGGTACTGCGCCATTTCTGAGGCTACGCCGTCCGCCATTAAATCCAACGCCTCATCGGAAAACTGTGTTTGTGTGCGCCGCATTATCGATCCGACCGCGATGGCGCGCGTGAATTCTTCGGCTGACGCAAAGATGGCATCGATGCTAGGCGTTGCCACGACGGCGTCGGGGAAACCCCCGTCGGCGAACATCCGGCTAATTTCGCCGGGATCAGGAAATGCGAAAAGCTCGTCCAGCAATCCAGAGGCGGACGGCCCCACGGTTCGTCCCAGCGCGTGAGCTATCGCCAGATAGCCGGGGCTTTTCTCTATGGACGACCAGACCGTTATCCCGACCCTGCCGCCGGCCTTCAATACGCGATGGACCTCTTTGACCGCTCGGACGCGGTCGGGGAAGAATTGAAACCCCTGCTGGCACACAACTAGGTCGAATTCTTGGTCGTCGAAGGGAAGGAACCCGGCATCGCCCTCTCGCCAATCTATTGAAGAATCCATGGCACGGGCTGTGACGATCTGGGCGCCATTAAAATCAAGTCCGAAGACCTTCCCCTCTGGTTGCACCATAGGAGCCGCCATTCGGGCAACGACTCCGGTTCCGCAGGCAAGGTCGAGAATACGCTCACCAGGCTGCGGCGCAACCGATTCCAAAAGGGCTGCCGACCATCGTTCGAATATCGCGGGGACCATGTATCCATTGTAGATTTCGGACGGTGAAGTTGTGGTTTGAATCGGTTGTTGATCCAAGAATATTCCTCCGATATTAGCCAGGGAATGGCGAAATTTCCGTCCTAGGCAAGACCGAACCTAGAGATTTCGGACGTACCTGAGGTCCAGCGGCTCCAAAACAAACTCGGTGGTATCCCAGAAACCGGTGGCCCAGGGATGGTCTTTCTCCACCACGGCGCCCACGCGCTTGGCCCCCTGTCCCCGGAGCCAGGTTTCCGCCCCCGAGACCAACCGGCGGGCGATCCCCCGGCGTTGGAAATCCGGATGCACCGCCAACCGGTAAACATTGCCCCGCCACCCGTCGAAGGCCGCTATTATCGAACCCGCAATCTTGCCGCCGACCTCGGCGAGTATCACTGAAGCCGCCGCCGAGTTGATGGTAGTCAGCAAGGTTTCGCGGGTGTCTGTGATGCTGGGGGTGGACCCGGCAGCCAGCCAAAGCTCCAACACCGCACCGATGTCGTCTTCCGAACACTGGCGAAGAATGACGTCCTTGGCCATCAGCTATGCGGTTGCTCTTATCAGATGGGTGTGTTGGGGTATGGCGAAACCACCGTCTGTTCGAAATTCCTTCAACGCCTCGCCAACTCCGTTGAACAAGGCCGCTCTGGTATCCGTATCCAATTTCTCGATATCATCAGCGAAACCTTGGCCCGCCAATTCCAGCGGGATGCATTGCTCCGCCGGACCAAGATTACGCTCGACGACGAGAACCTCATTCTGGATATCGGAAAAACCGGACTCGACAAATAATGGCTTGATGATTTTAATATCGTTGAATATGAAAGGCCCCAAAGCAGTTTTGGCGGCTTCGGCGCTCACGTATCGCCCTAATCCTTCGGAGATGGCAGCGCCCAATGCAGGCACCGCGCTCCAGACGGTCAAAATCAAGGTCCCGCCCGTTGTTAAAATCCTTCGGACCTCATTTAAAGCTGCCACCTTGTCAGAGAAAAACTGCAACCCCTGCTGACAAAACGCCATGTCGAAACTATCGTCAGGAAACGGGAGCGCGGTCACGTCTCCCTGATGCCATTCCACCCCACTGGGTGCAGACCGCTTGGCAACTTCAATCATCCCGGCGTTCAGGTCGACTCCCACCACCGACCCGGACTTGCCAACCTTTTCCGCCAACAAACGCCCAACTATGCCTGTGCCGCAGGCAATATCGATCACGCGGGACCCTTCCGGCACTTCCACTTGGCGCAGGGTAGCCTCGGCGAGAGGCCGAAACATCGAGGGCACTTTCTGCTCCTCGTAAATCTGTGCCGCATCGCCTTACAACTGATAGGTATATTGTTCGGGCATCTTTTACTCCAATATTCGGACGTGAAGATTGCCAAAATGGAATAGTGGAGTATAGCAGCGAAATCGTGACTATCTCAAGCCCGTAATCTAGCGTGGCACAAGCAGAGGACAAGAGGCCGTATTCCAGAATCATCCTAACCAGTAAAATGTGGCTGAAAACCGGAAAGGAGGTGGAAAGATGCCCTACGACGAGACACTGGCCGAGCGTGTCCGCGCCGTATTCCAGTCTGAGCCCGGCTACACCGAAAAGAAGATGTTCGGCGGCATCTGCTTCATGATTGGCCGCAACATGGCCCTTGGCGTCACCGGCAGCGACCTGATGGTCCGGCCCGGCCCAGACGATTTCGAAGACGCCCTGATGCTGCCCCACGCCCGGCCGATGGACTTCACCGGAAGACCGATGAAGGGCTTTGTCTACGTCGGACCGGAAGGCATCGCCACCGACGCGGCGTTGGCCGAGTGGGTGGAGCGCGGCGCATCGTACGCCCGGTCGCTGCCCGCCAAATAGGAAATCCCTCCTTTTTGGGTGCTATACTAGCCTCGCTTTGGCCGGTGGCCACCCCAATCACCCGGTTTTCAGTTGACCGGTTTTTTCTGTGAGGTAGCGATGGATTTCGGCGCGATGATGTTTTCAACGGACTACTCCATCCGGCCGGACGACCTGGCCAAGATGCTGGAGGACCGTGGATTTGAGTCCATGTGGGTCCCGGAACACACCCACATCCCAGCCGACCGGACAAGTCCCTGGCCCGGCGGTCCCGACCTGCCCAAGGACTACTGGCACACCTACGACCCCTTCGTGGCCCTCACCGCGGCCGCCGGCGTGACCACAAACCTCAAGCTGGGGACCGGCATCTGCCTGATGATCGAGCGGGACCCCATCACAACGGCCAAGGAGGTCGCCAGCCTGGACATGCTGTCCAGAGGACGGTTCATCTTCGGCGTCGGCGGCGGCTGGAACGCGGAGGAGATGCGGAACCACGGCACCAACTTCAAGCGCCGTTGGCGGATACTCCGGGAAAAGATCCTGGCCATGAAGGAGATCTGGACCCAGGAAGAAGCTGAATTTCATGGCGACTTCGTGAACTTCGACAAGATGTGGGCCTACCCCAAGCCCGTGCAGCGCCCCCACCCGCCCATCCTCATGGGCGGCGACGGTCCCACGACCTTCGACCGGGTTGTGGAGTATTGCGACGGCTGGATGCCCATCGGCGGCAGAGGGTCCGGTGGAGCGAGCCTGGCGGAGAAGATCGTCCTACTGAAGCGCCAGGCCGAAGAAGCCGGCCGGGACCCGGATTCTTTGAACATCACCAGCTTCGGATTGCGCCCAGACCCGGACCTGATCGGCCGCATGCGGGAGGCCGGGGTCGACCGCGTGATCTTCACTCTGCCCTCGGAAGAACGGGCGGCGGTGACGCCCCTGATCGACGAGTGCGCCAAGCTGATCTCTTAAGCCGGTAGAGCCTGGGTTTACGTCGGTCCTGCAAGATCAAAGAGGCCCGGTGGCCGCCTGAAAAGGGTAACCACCGGGCCTCTTGCTATGAGATTCAAGCCCACAGATAGGGGCGTCATGATGGGCCAATCGGCCCGCCCAACACGGCCCAAACAACACTTGAGGTTAGCCTACCGCGAACCTAAGCTTATATCTGAAGCACCTAATTTGATAGAAAGCCCAACTAGGCGGAGGTGCTGATTTGAGCAGTGTAAAAACCAAGTGCGCCATGATCGGCTGTGGCCGTCAGACCTACCGGGCCTTGGCCATCGCTCCAGGCACGGTGGTCGAACTCTGCGCCAAGCATTACGCAGAGGAACAGAGCGACTTGAAAAGCAAGAAAGCCGCCTAGTGTAACGAATTGCCCAGGCACGGCCCGCATCGGCCGTTAAAACGCCCTCCCATCTACCAGCGCCCCCCGTCCGCCCTGGACCCGGGGGCGCTTTTATCTGTTAGACACTGATCCGCTTGGAGAGGGGCAAGAAGGCGAACACCACGGCGGCCAGAGCGAAAAGCCCGGCGATGTAGTAGAGGCCTGCCTGGAAATCGAATGCCTCATAGATCGCGCCGGCGATCAACGGAGAGGCCGCCGCCATCAGGAAGCTGGTAAAGGACACCACGCCAAGCCCGGTGGTGGCCACCTCGCGGCCGACCACGTCGAATAGCGCGGCGGTAAGTATCGGCTGGTCAGGATATAGGAAAAGACCAAGCAAGGCGATGGTGATGGTCAGGCCCACGCCGTCGTGGAATACGATCAACAGCAGCGCGAGAGCGCAGGACCAGACCAGACCCGGCACCAACACCTGCTTACGTCCCACCTTGTCGGACATCAGTCCAGCCAGGGGTTTGGCCAGCAGCCCAACGGCGATCAGCATGCCGATGTGGAATCCCCGGTTGAATGGGCCAAGCTCCAGGTCATTGCCGAGATACAGGGGAAGCAACGTCACCAGGGCCACCAGCGCCATCGACCGCAGACCCCGCACCAAGGTCAACCCCCAGAGCAGAGGACTTCTAAACAGCGCCTTGGTCATGGCCAGCCGCTCGGCCAGGCCGGCCGGCTTGGGATCCCCTTCTTTGACATCGCCTATGTTTCTGAAGGCCCAAACAGCCATGAATCCCATGAAGAATGGCGCCACGGCGTAGATGCTAAGGATGCCGCGCCAGCCCAACACCAACAGCAGCGCCCCGGTGATCAGCGGCCCTGCGACATCGCCGACACTGCCGCCCACGCCGTGGAAGGACAGCATCACGCCCCGCCGGCTGGCGAAATGGTGGGACAATGAAGCCGAAGCCGGAAGGTGCCACAGCGAATGGGAGACCGCAACCACCGCCACTCCAGCCAGCAGCAGCGGATAGACCGGGGATACGCCCATCAACAAGGAGCCCAGTCCGGAGGCTGCAACGCACGCGGCCAGCAGCCAGCCCCACCACTTCCGCACCATGTCGACCAACACCCCGCCGGGCAACGTGACCAGTCCGGAGGCCAATTCCCGCATGGTCAGGATCCCGCCGACACCCACGGCATTGATCCCAAAGGTGCGCTGGATCTCGGGCAGGACCACCACGAAACTCTGGAGTATCCAGTGGAAGGCCACGTGGCCGGTGGCCAAGGCAGTGACCATCACCCACGC
>JACZYV010000155.1:0-7276 GCA_022570905.1 Chloroflexota bacterium | reverse complement strand
GTGGTGCCCGCGTGGTCCAGGTAAACTGTGCCTTCAACCGTCATGTCAATCCGTATCTACATCGGCCTTCGTGGCCGCGATTCGCCATTGGAGCCATTTTAGCATAGCTAGGCTTGTTCAGCTTGAGACCGGATAGGCCGGCTCGTCTGCGATCATGTGGCTCTCCCAGGGAAACCATTATTTGCCCGCGGCTGCGCGATTCTACTTGGGGAAACTTCCCTTTGCCATGGAAAACAGGAATATCCCTACGATCCCCAGCCACAAGCCGTTCACCGGTTCAAAGTACACCGCCAGAGCCAGTCCTCCCAGCACCATTGCAGCGCCCACGGCCTGGCCCATCCCCGCCGCTATCTGGGTCGCCCGGCGGTGATTTCCGGTGATCCCCCAGATCCCAGCCCGCAGCAGGCGGCCCCCGTCCAGGGGATAGCCGGGCACCAGGTTGAACACTCCCAGACTCAGATTGGTCCACGCCAGAAGCACCAAGACCACCTCCAGAGCGGAATCGCCCCGGCCCAGCAGGTACCAGGCCGCGCCGAACATCCCCGCCAACGCTATGCTGATCAACGGGCCCACCAGGGCTACCACGAATTCGATGATCGGCCGCTGGGGCTCGTGTTCCAGGCGTGAGACGCCACCGAAAATAAAGAGAGTTATACCGCGTACCGGTATCCCTTTACTAAGGGCCATGACGCTGTGGCTGAGTTCATGGGCTAGGACTGAGAGAAAAAAGAGGACCACGGTGAGCATTGCCACCGACCACCGTTGGGCCGCCGGCCAGTGCAGTCTGGCGTCTTCAAACTCCCCGGCGAGCAGGTAGGTGAGGAACAAGAACACGAGGACCCAACTGATGTTGACTTCGACCGGGATACCGAATATCCGGCCTAAACGCAGCGATGCACCCATTAACCCACTCGGTCCAGCCGTCCAATATCTTATAGCTGCTGTGTAATCAGCATCTCACATAAACCGGTGAGGCCGCTACACCCGCCTGGACTCCAGCCGGTTTCCGAGCCTGTGCCAGGACGGTTGCTATTTATTCCCACAGGCGTAGGCCACCAGCTTATAGACCAATTTGGCGGCGATGTAGGAGCAGGCGGGCGGCCCATCCGCCGGGGCCAATTCGCAAACGTCGAAGCCCACGATGCGGCGAGACTCGGCCACCTTGCCCAGCAAGGACACCAGTTCATGCCAGGCCATTCCCCCCGGTTCCGGGGTGCCCACGGCGGGCATCAAGGCCGGGTCCAACACGTCCAGGTCCACGCTCACATAGACAATATCGCTCAGGCTGTCCAGAACACTTTCCGGTGAACTGGGGTTGGAGCCGGCGTCCCAGTACCATATTGGAACGTCGTTATTCCGGATGAATTCGTGCTCTTCCTGACAAAGGCTGCGCACACCGGCCAACACTATGGGGCAACACTCAAAGGCCCGGCGGGCAGCGGAGGCGTGTCCGAAAGGCGTCCCCATGTATTCGTCACGCAGGTCGGCGTGGGCGTCCAGATACAATACAGAAAGAGAGGGATAGGCCTCGGCATGGGCCTGGACCGATCCGATGGTGATGGAATGCTCTCCACCCAGCAACCCAACGGTCTTCCCCAACTCCAGATAGCCTGCCACCACGGACTTGATCCGCTCCGCCATGGGGCCGGGACCGGCCATGTGGGGCTCCAATGCGCCGGTGGTATGGATCCCAATCTCGGAGACATCCAGTTCAAGCTCAAGATCGTAATCTTCTAGACTGGAGGATGCCGTGATCATCGCCTCGGGCCCGTCCCGGGCGCCGCTCCGAAAGGATGTTGTGCTGTCGTAAGGGACGGGGATGAGGGCCACCTTGGCGGCTTCCAGGGAGGACTGTTCCTGGGGCAAAGCGAGGAAGTTATGAGGGACCAGAGGAGAGACGGAATCGGGACCGGCTCCAGGCCCAGATTCAGTCAAAGTGGCTGCCCGGTCCTCCGGCTTCCAGCGCGGCGCGCTGCTGTTTCGCCTCGGCCAGGCCTTGGCGCTCGTCCAGCCATTCCAGGCCGCGCTCCAAGAGCCAGGTCTTCACCTCGGTCAGGCCGAACAGTTCTTTAACATCCGCCAACGCCCGCTCATGATTGAAGGGCTGGCAGGAGAAGATGTCGATATTGATGTAGTCCTTGCGGGGAAAGGTATGGATACTGATGTGGCTCTCGGCGATTATCACGAATCCGGACACACCGGAGTCCTCGCTCTTGGGGGCCTCGTACCGCAGCACGTTGGGCTCGGTGATGCGGGTCATATCCAGGGAATCGGGATAATCGAACAAGAACTCGCGCACCAAGTCTTCGTCCCACATCTTGTCGATATCCCCGCCGTAACCGTCGATAACCAGGTGCATCCAACCTCCGAGTAATTACGCTATGGATAGCCTAAATAACGAATTCGCGCTCCTTGGCAAATTCAGTTGTATAGAATATCATCACTTGTGGCCAAGCACAACAAAGCTAAATTCGGTCCGCTCAGGCGGACCCCACGATGTGAAATAGTTTGCAGCCCGATATGATCCAGGCCGAGGGCCTGACCCATTACTACGGTCCGTACCCCGCGATTCAGGACGTCAGCTTCGGCGTAAGAAAGGGTGAGATCCTAGGTTTTCTAGGCCCCAACGGCGCGGGAAAGACCACCACCATGCGCATCATCACCGGCTTCATGCCTCCGACCCGAGGCACGGTGACCCTGGACGGCTACGACGTGGTGGAACAATCGCTGGATGCCCGCCGCCGGGTGGGGTACCTGCCGGAGACCGTGCCCCTGTACACCGATATGTCGGTCAACGGCTATCTGAAGTACATGGGCACGTTGCGAGGCATGTCTCCCAAGGCCATCAAGAAACGCCTGGTCGAAGTTGTGGACGTGTGCCGGTTGGGCGACTACCGCAAGACCCAGATAGGGAAGCTCTCAAAGGGTTTTCGCCAGCGCGTGGGCATCGCTCAGGCCATCCTCCATGAACCCCAGGTGTTGGTGCTGGACGAACCCACCATCGGCATCGACCCCATCCAGGTGGTGGAGACCCGGCGTTTGATCAAAGAACTGGGCCGGGACCAGACGGTGGTGTTGAGCAGCCACATCCTCCCAGAAGTGAGCATGCTCTGCGACCGGGTATTAATCATAAATGAAGGCCGCATCGTGGCTGAAGACACCCCCAAGAACCTGGCCGCGGGCCTGCAGGGAGTGGACCGTCTCGAGGTCGAGGTCGGCGGGCCGGCCGCTGAGGTGCTCCCAGTCCTGAGAGGCATCAGGGGCGTGAACGAAGTGACCCACGTCAACGACGACGGCCGGCACACCTACACCATCCAGGCCCAAGCCGGGCACGACCTGCGGGACGCGATCTCGCAGATCGTTGTCAGCAACGGCTGGAGTCTTAGGGGCCTGCAGATGGTTGGAATGAGCCTGGAAGAGATCTTCCTCCGCCTCACCACCCATGAGGAGTTATAGGCATGCGGACAGCCCAGGCTGTAGCCTGGAAAGAGATTCAGATCTATTTCAGCAGCCCAACCGCCTATATCGTCGGCCTGATCTTTCTGGCGCTGACCGGATTCTTCTTCACCCAGGACCTGGGCGACCCCTTTCCGGAAGCCACGCTAACTCCCTTCTTCGACGGCGCGATCATCGTGTTCATCCTGCTGGCCCCGGCCCTGACCATGCGGCTTTTGGCCGAAGAGGCCAAGCTGGGCACCATTGAACTGTTGTTGACCGCGCCGGTCCGCGATTGGGAGATCATCGTGGGCAAATACGTGGCCAGCCTGGTTTTCTTCCTGGTGTTGGTTGCCCTGTCTTTCTTCTACGCCATATTGCTCTTCATCTTCGCCAGCCCCGACCCCGGCCCCATCTACGCGGGCTATCTGGGATTCATCCTATACGGGTCAGCCGCCTTGTCGGTGGGGCTGCTCACCTCCACCATGTCCAACAACCAGATAGTGTCTGCAGTAGTAGCCATGGGCATCCTGCTGGCCATGTTCTTCGCCGACCGGGCCTTCGGCGCCGTTGGCGGCCTCCCCGGCGAGATAATCGGCGAGATGGGCCTGCGCGGCCACTTCGATGACTTTTCACGCGGCGTGATCGACACCACGAACATCGTCTACTTTGTGAGCGTCATCGTCTTCTTCTTGTTCCTGTCAATACGCACCCTGGAATCCCGCAGGTGGCGCTAGCATGACCAGTTCATCGAGCCGGGACGCGGGCCGGGACGCGGGCCGGGATGCGGACCAGGAGACGGAGAACCAACGCCCAAGAGATTGGCGCCGGCGCCGGCGGTCGGAACGCCCCTCCCCTGAAACGGCGGCCGGCCAAGCAGAAGGACGACGGCCTCGGGTTGACGCAACGGATGAAGTCCTCTCTCAACCGCTGATCGAATTTTTCGAGCCGGCAATGGACCGGATCGCCACCTACAGCGGGCCCTTGATTTTTTCCGGGATAATCGGCCTGGTCACCGGCATCGTCGTGGTGGCTTTCATCAGTTCCATGCGCCTCTACGGCTTCATCGACATCGTGATTGGAGCGGTATTGCTTGGCGTGGTGGGAGCCGTGTTGTTCAGCAACGTCCTGTCCGCCTTCGTCAGCCGTACCGGCCGTTATGGGGCCAACACTCTGATATTGGTGGGGGCATTCACCGGAATCGTCGTAGTGGCGAACATCGTGTCGTTCGAGAACAGCATGCGTATGGATGTCACCGCCACCAACCAATTCAGTTTGGGCAACCGAACTAAAGACGTGCTCAGCAATCTGACCGAGGACGTGCGAGCCACCGCTTTCTACAAAGACGAACGCGACACTGACTCGCCCGAACTGGCCCTTCGCCGCAACAAGGTCCTGAACACCCTTGAGGAATTCGACTCCCGGTCCAGCAAGTTTACCTACCGCGTCGTTGACCCTGACCTTAAACCAGAGGTGGTGAGCAAATATTTCGGCGCACGGCCCACCAGTTTCGTTACCGAGATCGTGGTGGTTGAGGGCATGGAAAGCGGGCAGTTCGACGTGCTGCAACCCACCGACGCCAACTACACCCAATTGGAACAGGACCTGGTCACCAGCACTCTGGTGGCCACCGGCAGCGAGAAGAAGCTTATCTACTTCCTCTCCGGCCACGGAGAGCGCAATATTGACGGAGCCGCTTCCGACGGCTATGCGGCGGTGCGCTCGGGTCTGGAGGGTGACAACTACCAAGTGCAAGAACTGAACTGGGGGCCCACTGAAGTCGATGTGGAAGTGCCCCTTGACGCCGCCCTGCTGGTGATCGCCGGCCCAACCTCAAGCCTGCCGGAAGCCCACGAGGAGGCCCTTGACCGCTACCTGGAGGGCATCCAATTGGACGGCACACCCAGAAGGGAACACGGGCGGATGATATTCCTGGCCGAACCCGACACACCCGTATCGTTCAAGAACTTTTTCGCCGATTGGGGCTTGCTGATATCCAGCGGGTACATCCGTGACGTGGGTAGTTCGGTGCCGGGGTTGCCCCAGACCCTGAGCCTGCAGAATTTCAACCCAGAAGCGCCATTGGAGATAACGTTGCCCAAGGGAGAGCGGCTGCAACCTGTGTTCATGCCGGGAGCCACGGCCATCGCACTGGTGCAAGACGATCTGCGGACCGGATTGCCTCTGGCAGCCACGTCGGCCAACAGCTATCTGATCAATGACCCCGACCGGACAGAACCCATCACCGGCGTGGGGGCTGAATCCGACCCGACCGGCCCCTTTGTTCCCATTGTCCGCGTGCAATCTATCGGACAAGTGGGATCACGGCCGCCGACTTCTCCGCCAGAACCGTCTGAGATATCCGACATCATTGTATTTGGCGATTCCGACTTTCTCTCCAACAGTTCCTATAATCAGGGCGGCGGGTCCGACCTATTCTTGAATTCGGCCAATTTCTTGGTCGGCGACTACTCCCTGGTATCAATCCGTCCCAAGGTGTTCGCATTCCGGGAATTCAATCTGGACGCCAACGAATATGACTTTGTCAGGTTCTCGTCCTGGTTGTTCCTGCCGGGACTCATGGGGCTGATGGCCACCTTTGTTTGGTGGGTGCGGCGTTAGCCCCCGCTATGAACCGGGAAACCTGAGCGTCCGGCCTGACCAAGCCCACTCTTTCCACAGGTCCGATCTATGAATCTACGACTCTCAATCCTATTGGTGGTGGTCCTGTTAATCTTCGGCGGGACCTTCTTGGTCCTCCGATTCACCGACTCCAACGAGCCCAGAAAAACCAGCCCATGGCTGTACCGGATCGACGAGGGTGACATCGTCGCGCTGGAATTGGTGTACCAGGGCGAATCGGTCAATTACTTCCGGAGCCCGGCCAGCCTCGACTGGTACATCGCAGGGAGCCCCGGGGATGATCCGGATATCCCAGTGTTCCAACAACGGTGGGGCGGCACCCCGCTGCTGCTCAGCGGCCCCAGAGTGACGCGGCCGCTGTCGGACACCATTGTCGATCCTGCCGAGTTCGGACTGGAGCCGCCCGAGACATCGGTTAAGGTTTTTGACCGCTACGGAAACATGGTGGAGTTCAACCTGGGCATCCCCACGCCCGACAACCTGAACCAATACGCCCGTCTGGTGGGCGACGACACCCTATTCACGGTGCCGATCGAGTGGGCTCGAGTCGTGAACCGCCTCGTATTCGACCCCCCGGTTGGCCGCCTCTACGACATCGAACCTCGGTCGGTATTGCTGGTCCAGTTCTTCCGGGGCGATGACACCACCAAGTATGTCATCGAAGACGGCACCGGAAGGTGGTTCCTGGACGGTGAGACCCCCGTCCCTGTGGACCCCGGCGCCTGGGCTGAGTCGCTCCTCACGTTGGTCAACCCCAGGTTGGACCAGATAATCGCCCATGACATCGACGACCCGGCCCTCTATGGCCTGGACCCACCAGACACCGTCGTCGTGATCGTCCGGCAAGGGGGTCAAACGCCCATCGAGTTCCACATCGGCGGCATAACTCCCGACGGGAAATACCGCTACGTCGATGTGATAGCTGGCAGCATGATTAGCGAGGACACCAACCTATACGGTGTGCTCACCTCCCGTATCGACCCAATCATCGCCTTGGCCACCGATCCGGTGCTGGAGAATTGATCGGCCGCCGCGCCCCAGGTCCAAGGCCAAGGTAATCAGAGGGAATATTGAAAGCTGAGATCATGGGCATCGGGACCGAGCTGCTGATGGGGGAGTTGACCGACACCAACTCATCTTGGATCGCCAGCCGGCTGCCGGCCCTGGGCATAGAGCTCCAATGGGTCTCCATCATCGG
>JACZYV010000154.1:0-7294 GCA_022570905.1 Chloroflexota bacterium | reverse complement strand
GGCAAGGCGGCGGCGCGGAGACACCGTTCCAATCATCAGCCCTGCTCCGGCTTGTCGTTCGCCGGCCCGCCTTCCTGGTCTGCTTGCCGAGGGGCGTGGCCGGTTCTTGTGAGCCTGCGGCGCCGACCTCGGCGCCGGTGATTTCCGCCGTTGGAGGCCGCCATCGCCGGTTTCCGCCGTGCGGGTCTGTGCCCGTCAAGCTCCCGCCCGTTCCGCGACACCAGGTCCTCGGGGCCCCAGCCCTCGGGGAATTGCAGGGTCCGCATGGGATAGTTGATCGCGATGCCCTCTTCCTTGAAGCGCTTGTGCAGCAACTTCATCAACGCCGACTGAACGACGAAACTGCCCCAGCGGTCCGTGGCCCGGATAAACAGCCAGAAATTGACGTTCGATTCGCCAAATTTGTCGAAGGCGAAATACTTGCCGTAGTCTTTCACGGCCATGGGCTCGTTTGCGATCACCTCGTCCATCACCTCGAGGCAGACTTCCTCCACGCGGTAGAGGTCGCTGTCGTAGCTGGTCCCGCACTCCAGAAAAACACTTACCTCGGGCGTCGGTTGCTGATAGTTGGTGATGATGGTCTCGGCGAACTTGGCGTTGGGCACCACCACCAGGTTGTTGCGCCAATCGCGGATCCGGGTGCTGCGCCAGCCCACCTCCACAACGTATCCCTTGATACCATCGCTCAATTGGATGTAATCCCCGGTGGCGATCACCCCCTCGGTCATCACGTAGGTGCCGGCGAACAGATTGGCCAGTGTCGGCTGAATGGCCAGGGCCACCGCCAATCCGCCAAGGCCCAGGCCGGCGATCAGCGGGCTGATGTTGATGCCCAGCAGGTCCATGACCAGCAGCGCGCCCAGGCCGTAGATAAATACCACGGCCACCCGGCGGATCAGGGGGAACAGCTTGACGTCGATGATGCCCTGGGTTTTGCCGGCCAGGTTCTCCAGGTACCAGTCAACCGTTTTCGAGAGCAGGCCGACCACTAAAAATATCCCAAGAACGACCGCCAGGACCTTGGCCACGGTGTCGGTCCGGGCTTGCTGGGTGTCGGTCAGGTCCAGTGGCAGGGTCAGGGCCAGGTAGACTCCCAGAACCAGGATGCCTAATGAGACCGGCCAGCGGGCGGACCTCACCAGGCGCGAGTCCAGGTCGGTGGGTGTCCATTTGGTGAACCGGATGATCAGCGGGAAGACCACCTTGTGGAGCACGAACGCCACCAAGATGGCGATCAGAACGATCGCCCCGGCGGTGGCGGGGTCCAACCACTCTGGGTCGCCCAGTCCGAAGCGGGCCAATATGGGTTCCACCAAGATAGTCTCCAATTAAACGGGCTACCGGGAAATAGGCCACTCCCGGTGCGAAGAATGGGCCGGAGAGGCCGAACGGGAAGTCCGATTTTCCAGCACCGGGATTATATCATCCAGGCTCGGCCGGCCCGGCATTCTTGACCCGTTCCAATAGCAGAGGCAGGAGTTCTCCCGAGGGTCCCTTGAGCGTTATGTCGCACCAGGGGGTGAGAGCGGTCTCCTCGGGGTTAATCTCGATGAGCGCGGCGCCCCTCTCCTTGGCGACGATCGGCAGGCGCGCCGCCGGGTTCACGGTGCCCGAGGTCCCCACCAGCAGCATGCAATCACAGGCCTCGGCCTGCTCTCGGCAAGCCAACAGCACGTCCTCGGGGATGGGTTCGCCAAACATCACGGTGTCCATCTTGATCACGCCGCCGCATCCGGTGCACCTGGGGGGCAGGCTATCGAAATGGTAGCCGTCCCTGGGTTGGCGGGCGCCGCAGCCAACGCACCGGAGCCAGGTCCGGTTGCCGTGGATCTCCAACAACGACCGGCTGCCCGCTTCCCGGTGCAGATCGTCCACGTTCTGGGTCACCACGCACTTCAAGATTCCCAACCGCTCCATCTCAACAAGTGCGTGATGGCCCGGATTGGGCTGGGCTTGGTCCACCGCCACCTTGAGTTCGTAGACCGGGTCGCCGGGGCGGTCTTCATTGCGGAACCGGGCCTCCCACCACTCCCGGGGGTCTCGGATGAATTCCCGGTAGGAGAGATTGGTTGGCTCGCCGTACTTGGTCCAGAGTCCGCCGGGCCCGCGAAAGGGCGGGATGCCGCTCTCCACGGAAAGCCCGGCGCCGGCCAGCGCCACCAAATGATTGGAACGCAATATGAGCTCGGCGGCCTGGTCCAGCGACCGGGACAGTTCGGCGTTTAACTCCAGCATGATAGATGGGTATATTAACCGTGCAGGGACGCGCCGAGAAGAGGCAGACCTAAGCCAAAGACGGGCGGCTAGAAGGAAGTGGGGAAGGCCTCGCGGCCGATCAACGGAACGAAGCGGCAGGGGCCGAGCATCCGCAGGGAGACACCCTCTCCGGTGCGCAGGACACAGACCAATTCCTGCTGCCGGCGGTCGCCCACCGGCACCACCATCCGGCCGCCGACGGCTAGCTGGTTGATCAACGCGGAGGACAGGGAAGGCGCGGCGGCGGAAACCACGATCGCGTCGTAGGGCCCTCGCCAAGGACAACCCAAGGTCTCAGTGGCGTCTTCAACGGCGATATTCTTGTAATCCAGGTCATCCAAGGTGTCCCGAGCCCGCTGGGCCAGACTCCGCACCAACTCCACGGTGACAACCCGGCCTTCCGGGACCAACTCGGCCAGCACGGCGGCCTGGTAGCCGGAGCCGGCTCCCACCTCCAGCACCCGGTCTGCCGGCTGCAGGCGGAGCGCCTCGGTGATCAGGGCCACGATATAGGGCTGGGAGATCGTCTGCCCGTCCCCGATGGCCAGGGGTATATCCAGGTACGCCATGGGCCGCTCGCCGGTGGGCACAAACGCCTCTCTGGGCACTCGCTCCATGGCCCTCAAGACGGATCCCGACCTGATGCTGTTTCTCAGCTTGGAGAACAGTGCCTTCCTATCCGAGAAAAGCTTCTTGTCCAATTTCTGTTCTTGCATCAACTCAAATATAACATTACATAACGCAAGCAACAACATGGTGTCCAGGCACGTATCCAGCGTATTATCCGGTCGATCCGCGAGTGCGATTGACGGCGGCAAACCCGTATGCTAACTTGGATTTCAAGTTTAGAGTGGAATGCTCAGTTTCTTACAGATTTTTATAGATTTTTGGGGTTAAAACCCGCCAAGAACATCTCCCAGGGGTTGATTTACCGTGGCAGAAAGCAATACCGCCGAAAGTCGAATCACCGAAAAATCCCAGTGGCTCTCCCTCCGGGACGCCTGCCGCCTGCTTGATGTCAGCAACACCACCCTGAGACAATGGGCCAACAACGGCTACCTGCGGGTCTACCGCACTCCGGGCGGCCACCGCCGGTTCCTTCGCGAAGATGTCGAATCATTCGTCAATGCTCCGAATCAGGCACAAGAACAGAACCGGGAGAACGCCGTCGAAGGCTCGGCCCTCCGCAGGATCCGCCGGAGCCTGAGCAGAAACGACGTGGTGCGGCAGTCCTGGTACCAGAGCGTCGAAGAAGAGGGAAAGGTGCGGATGCGGCTCTTCGGCCGCCGCCTGTTGTCCCTGCTGCTGCAGGAGCCGGGACCCCGCCGGCGCAGGCAGGAATTGCTGGAGGAGGCCCACATGCTGGGCCGGGAATACGGCACCGAGATGTCGGAACGGGGAGTGACCCTCAAAGACACCATAGAAGCCTTCGTTTTCTTCAGGACGTTGGTGCTGGATTCCACCAACCCTGGCACTTGGGCCCGGATAATCGAAGCGGCGGACCGGGTGCTGGTGGGCATGGCCGATTCATACGAAGACCTAGCCAAATACGCCGGCGGAAAAGCGTCCGTCAAATCCAAAAAATAGTCCCAAACGAATA
Source organism: Chloroflexota bacterium (assembly GCA_022570905.1). GTDB lineage: Bacteria > Chloroflexota > Dehalococcoidia > Lucifugimonadales > UBA3495 > UBA9611. The sequence goes on along the minus strand of JACZYV010000154.1, from coordinate 3,438 downwards.
TAGGGTGGGTGCCGCCCTTTGATAAATATTGACACCTGGCGAATAATTTAAATCCCGCAGGAGGAACCGCAAACAGCTATGGACATGATCGATCGCGAGCTGTTGAACAAGATTCAATCCCCCTTTCCCATGGTCGACCGGCCCTTCAAACAACTGGGCGAAGAGGTTGGGATCAGTGAACAAGAAGTCATCGACCGGTTGACCGAACTGAAACGGACCAACGTGCTGCGTCAGATCAGCGCCATCTTCGACACCCGCCGCCTGGGGTTCAAGACCACCTTGGTGGCCATGGCCTACGAGCCGAAGAAGTTGCACAAGGCCGCTTTGGAGATCAACAAACACCCCGGCGTCAGCCACAATTACGCTCGTGAAGGTTCTTACTATAACCTGTGGTTCACCCTGGCCGTGCCCCCGGAACACGACCTTGAAGCTACCGCCAAGTACATGGCCCGCAAAACCGAGGCGTTGGAACAGCGGATAATGCCCACCAAACGGTTCTTCAAGATCGGCGTCAACTTCGACATGGTCAAGAAGAAGGGGTCTTCGTTCAATTTCAGTCCCGACAATACCGGCGCCGGCGGCTTCGACAAAGAGGCAGCCGAGTCTTGGAACAAGGCGGTGCCGATCACCGAAGCCGAGAAGGACGCCATCCGCGGGATGCAGGAGGACCTGGAGTTGGTCCCCCGTCCCTACGACAAGATCGCCCAGCAGTTGGACATGTCCACCGCCGAGTTGTTCGCCCTGGCCAAGGACTTCCAAGAACGGCGTATCATGCGGCGCTTCAGCGCCGTGCTGCACCACCGCCGGTCGGGCTTCAAGGCCAACGCCATGATCGTCTGGAAAGTGCCCGAGGAGCGTGGCGAGGAAGTCGGTATGATCATGGCCGCGCACGACGCCGTAACCCATTGCTACGAGCGGCCGACCTTCCCCGACTGGCCCTACACCCACTTCACCATGGTCCATGCAACCACCCCTGAAGGCTGCGAAGAGATCAACAACGAGATCAGCGAGGCCACGGGAATAACCGAACGCCTGGTTTTGTACAGCTCCAGGGAGTACAAGAAGACCCGGGTCCGCTATTTCGTGCCGGACTACGACGAGTATCTGGAAACCGAGAAACCCGACGCCGTGATCACGGCTTAAACCAACGCCATGGCATGATACCCCTCAGGCCGTGGATTTAAGATAGAGAGTTTATGACAAATTTTTACCCCGTTTTTCTGAATCTAACTGGCCGCCGGTGCGTCGTCATCGGCGGCGGCCAGATCGCCGAGGGCAAGGTGCTCAAGCTGATCGATTCGGGCGCCAAGATAATCGTGATCAGCCCCGACGCCACTCAGGCAATCCGCGACTGTACGGACCGTGGCGACATTGAATTCGATCTACGCAAGTACCGGCCAGGCGACCTCGAGGGCGCCTTCCTGGCCATCGCGGCCACCAACGACCGGGTGGTCAACCAAGTGATCTTCGAGGAAGCGGAGAAACTGGGCGTCCTGCTCAACGCGGTGGACGACCCGGCCCGCTGCTCGTTCATCGCGCCTTCCATCGTGGAACGCGGCCCCGTGACCCTGGCCATCTCCACCGGCGGCGCCAGCCCGGCTCTGGCCCGCAAGCTGCGGGAGACCTTGGCCGCCTCTCCGGCCCTGGACTGGGCCGACGCCACCAGCGTGCTTTCCAAGGCCCGCCGAATCATCAAAGAGAAACAGGTCGCGGTGGACCCCCAGCGCTGGCAGTGTTGCATGACCCCAGAGCTCCTGAGCCTGGCCAAGTCAGGCCTCGATGACGAAGCCTTGGAATATCTGCTGGACGGTCTGTTGGGCAAGTATTCCAACGGGAAGTGCTCCAACATCGCCGAGTGCGTATCCGGCGGCTGCCAAGCCAAGAACCTTAGCAGCCAGGATTCCGCTGACTCCGGGGTAAATCAGGACCGCATGGCCCAAACCGCAGGGGGTTAACCGGTTGCCTCCCGACAGCTCAGCAGACAGTTTAAGCAGTCCCGCCATCAAAGTGGGGAGCCGCGGCAGCGCTCTCGCCTTGATCCAAGACCATGTGGTCATTGGCCGTCTGAAGGCCAACAGCCCGAACCTGAATTTTGAGGTCGACACCGTCCGGACCAGGGGAGACGCCGACCAGACCTCCAGCCTGGCCGGCATGGGCCTGGGCATCTTCGTCAAGGAACTGGAACAGGAACTCTTGAACGGCAAGCTGGACATCGCCGTCCACAGCCTCAAGGACATGCCCACCCAGTTGGCCGACGGCCTGGTGCTGGGGGCGGTGCTGTCCAGAGAAGACGCAAGGGACGTACTGGTAAACCGGTTTGGCTGCAATCTGGAGGACCTCCCCAAGGGCTCGAAGATCGGCACCAGCAGCCCACGCCGCGCCGCCCAATTGAAGAAATACGCCCCCCAGGTGGAGGTGGTCCCCATCCGGGGCAACGTGGAGACCCGGCTGCGAAAGGCCCAAGGTGAAGAGGCGGACGGGGTCATCTTGGCCGCCGCCGGCATGATCCGCTTGGGGCTGCAAGACCAGATCACTGAGTACCTCTCCGCCCAGCGGTTCGTGCCCCCACCCGGACAGGGCATCCTGGCGGTGGAGGCGCGGGCCGACGACCACCGGATGCTGGAATTGCTGGCGGCCATCGACGATGCGGACACCCGCTACGAAGCCACCGCCGAACGGGCTTTCCTGCAGAAACTGGGCGGCGGGTGCAGCCTGCCGGTGGGCGCCTATGCCCGGTGCATCGAGAACAACATGGTCATGACTATCTACATGAGCACCGAAGATGGTGAAAAGACCTTCACCACCAAGATCCAAGGACTGAAACGGGACCCATTGCAATTGGCCAGCGACGCCTACCTAGCCCTGATGGAACGGGGCGGCCGTGAGTTGGCCGAAGCCGCCAGGGCGAACCAGGCTTGATAATCCGCCCTGATGGGGCGATTGCCCAGTTGACGTTTTTTTAAGGATGATTCATTGACCGGTAAAGTCTATCTGGTGGGCGCCGGACCCGGCGACCCCGGACTAATCACCGTTAAGGGGATGCAGGCGTTGGAGCAGGCCCAAGTGGTCGTCTACGACCGCCTGGTGGACCCCGTGCTCCTGGAGGCCGTCCCTAAAAATGCCGAGCGCATCTTCGTGGGCAAAGCCAGAGGCCGTCAGCAACTGACTCAGCCCGAGATCAACCGGTTGCTGGTGGACAAGGCGTCTCAAGGACTCACCGTGGTGCGGCTGAAGGGCGGCGACCCCTTTGTCTTCGGCCGGGGCGGCGAGGAGGCCCTGGAACTGAAGGCCAACGGCCTGTCCTTTGAGATTGTCCCCGGCGTGACCTCGGCCATCGCCGGCCCGGCCTACGCGGGCATACCCCTGACTCACCGTGGCATCGCGACAACCTTCACGGTGGTCAGCGGCAGCGAAGACCCGTCCAAGCCCGAATCCACG
>JACZYV010000153.1:0-7361 GCA_022570905.1 Chloroflexota bacterium | reverse complement strand
CGCGCTGGCCACCTGCTTGGTGCTGCCGCCACGGGCGTCGCCGGCCGCGAACACGCCTTCGAGGCTGGTCTCCATGGTGCCACCCGTGGTGATGAAGCCCCACTTGTCGATTTCAACCACGTCTTTGACGAACGCGGTGTTGGGGTCGAGCCCGATGAAGATGAACGCGGCGGCCGGGAATAGTTCTTCATTCTCACCGGTGTTCCGGTCTTGGACGACGATCGACTCCAGATGCCCAGAGCCTTTGAATTCCTGAACGGCGACGCCGAGCCGTATCTCCATCTTGGGGTGGCGCTCGGCTTTTTCGCGCAGTATCTGGCTGGCGCCCAGCCGGTCCGTGAATTCCAACACAGTTACCTTGCTGGCGAATTTGGTCAGGAACAACCCTTCTTCGATACCGCTATTGCCGCCGCCCACCACGACCACTTCCCGGTCTTTATAGAATGGGCCGTCGCAGGTGGCGCAGAAATGGATGCCGGCGCCGATCAGGTCTTCCTCGCCGGGAACGTTCAACCGCCGGTACCGGGTGCCGGGCGCCAGCAATATGGCACTGGAACAGTACTCGTCCCCCGACTCGGTATAGATTATCTTGTGGTCGCCGTCGGTCCCGATCTTCGTAACGGTCTGGGCCGGGAGAATCTCCACGCCGAACCGTTCGGCATGGGCCCGCATCTGGTCGGCCAGTTCTGCTCCGCCGATACCTTCCGAAAACCCGGGATAGTTATCGATGCGCTCGGTCACCCCGGCCTGGCCGCCGATGCCGCCCTTCTCCACGATCAAGGTCTCGATACCCTCACGGGCGGCGTAAAGGGCCGTGGTGAGCCCGGCGGGGCCGCCGCCCACGATCACCAGGTCGTAGTACTCTCGTTTGGCCTTGGGGCTGATGCCCAATTTGGCCGCCAATTCGGCGTTGGACGGTTCCACCAGTATCGAGCCGTCTTCAAAGATGATGGTGGGGATGATCTGCTTGCCGTCGTTCAGTTCCTGGACCCGCTTGCGGCCCTCCTCGTCTTCGTCGATATCGACCCAGTTATAGGGGACGCGCTGCTCGCCCAGAAATTGCTTTGACTGCCGGCAATCAGGGCACCAGGGCGCTCCGTAAACCGTGATCTTGGGTTGTTCCATCGTTCCTCCACGGCGCCATCAAGAAATCTGAAATCGTTGGCGCTGCTCCAAATGTAAGATGCTAACAGGTCACCTAAGATTCCACCGGACGCCGTTGATCAGGCAGGTTCACGATGTGCACCGGCTCAACCGGGCCGGCTAATTCAAAGCCAAAGACCCTGGAGTAGAAGTACAGTTCAGCCTCCAATGCCCTTTTGATGTTCTCGGCCCGGCGAAACCCGTGTTGTTCTCCCTCAAAGGGGATGTATGCCGTGGGTATGCCCTTGGCGCGGACGGCATCGAACATCATCTCGGCCTGGCTGGGCGGCACGATCTGGTCCTCAAGGCCCTGGAACAAGATCAACGGACAGGACAACCGGCCGGTGTGATTGATGGGCGACCGTTCGCGGTACAGGTCCCGGCGCTCCGGGTACGGGCCGACCAGTCCGTCCAGGTAGCGGGACTCAAACTTGTGGGTCTCCTTGGCCAGGGCTTCCAGATCGCTGACCCCGTAGTGGCTGGCGCCGGCCCGGAAAACCTCCTTGAAAGTCAGGGCCGCCAGGGTGGTGAAGCCGCCGGCGCTGCCTCCGGCGATCGCCAGGCGGTTGCCGTCGGCTTCGCCCCTGGAGACAAGATGCAGCGCGGCATTGCAGCAGTCATCGACGTCCACGATCCCCCAGGCGCCGTTAAGCCGCTCCCGGTACTCCCGGCCGTAGCCGGTGCTGCCGCCGTAGTTCACGTCCAGCACGCCGATGCCCCGGCTGGTCCAGAATTGGATCCCCAGGTCCAGGGCGGTGGAGGCCGCTCCGGTGGGGCCGCCGTGACTCTTGACCAGCAGCGGCGGCTTCTCTCCGGATGGTCCTTGAAAGTCGCGGTTCCGGGGCGGGTAGAAGAAGGCGTGGGCGGTCTTGCCGTCTTCGGTTGGAAACTCCACCGGTTGGGCCTCTGAGAGGTAGCCGGGGCCGATATCCAGATCGTGTGAGCTTCTGATGTTTTCCCACTTGCCGCTGGCCAGGTCAAGCAACACCAGGGACATGGGCAGTGACGGCGCGCCGGCCACGAACACGATATTGCCGCCGCCGGCTTTGATGTCTCCCCGGCCCATCTCCGAGAACGGAATATCCACCGGGACCAGGGTCCGTGACTGGACTTCGAGCATGGATATCTTCCAAGCGCCGTTCTCGACGTGGCTGCAGGCGATCAGGTCAGGCGAGGCGAAGGAGTAAGTGCCCGAACCGAACACCCACTGCGGCTTACCGAACTCGGCGTTCTGGCTGGTCAATTGCCGGGCCTGGCCGTTCTCCCAGCGCCATAGGTTCCACCAGCCGCTGCGGTCGGAGACGAAGTGGAGCACGCCATCGGGCGACCATTCGGGTTGGAATATGGACTCGGTCTTGCCTCCGGCCACTACCTGTGGTTCGCCCAGCAGTCCCTGATCGTCGAATGAGGCGGTCAGCAGGGAGGTCCCGTCCCAGGGCATGTTGGGATGGTCCCAGGTCAGCCAGGCCAGCGTCGAGCCGTCGGGGCTGAGCCGGGGGTTGGAACAGAAGTCAGACCCCTGGTAGAGAATCTTTTGTTCCCTCTGTCCCTGGGCATCCACGGATACGATGGTATTGACCGCCTCCCCAAATGAAGTGTGGTCTTCGCGGACGCAGATGATGCGGTTACGGGCGGCGTCGAAGCAGCCGTCGGCGTAGCGCATACCGGCTTCTGGCGTGATCGGCCGCGGCTTCCCGCCTTGGTCCTGCCGGTACATCCGCTGGTCGGCGTAATTTGAGAAGTAGACCGCTCCCTGGTGGACCAGGAACGCCCCGCCGCCGTACTCGTGCACCCTGGTGCGGACGCTGAAGGGTTCCGGTGTTATGTCAACTATGCCGCCGTCCGGGGTGCGCTTGACCACCACCATGCGGCCCCCTTCCGACGGGCGCATCTCCACCCAGTAGATGTCCTCGCCGTCCAGGGCCAACTGACCCAGGCCGATGGACCCGGACACGATCAGGTCGGTGGTGATGGGCGACTGCCAAGAGCCGTAGGGGGCGGTGGTGGGCATGGGGTCAGTCTCCTATCCCGCTTTCCTGAGACCCACGTCCAAGCGTGGTCTGAATTCAAGCAATTATAGCCGCGGTCCCGGTCCGGTTAAAGGACTCCCGCCGCCGGTTGACCACCACGTTGCCTGCCCCTATATTTGTTCCACCTCCACGCTGATCACAGAGGTACGACAAGATGACCACCGCCCACGCCCACGACGCGTCACAGCTGCCCCCTCCCACCATGGAGGAGGTCAGTTCCGGCATCTACGCCTACATCCAACTGGACGGCAGTTGGGGGCTGAATAACGCCGGCTTCATCAGGGGCAAGGACGGTCTGATCTTGATCGACACCTGTTTTACCGAGGCGCGCACCAGGGCCTATCTGGACGCCGTCCGCAAGGTGTCCCCGCTACCCATGAAGACGCTGGTGAACACCCACCACCACGGCGACCACACCCACGGGAATTACCTGGTCCCTGAAGCGGCCATAATCGGCCACGAATTATGCCGCCAAACGGTCATCGACACCGGGCTGCAGGCGCTGCACCCCCTCTTCCCCAACGTGGAGTGGGGCGACCTGGAACTGGCCCCGCCCTTCATCACCTTCAATGACCGCATGGAACTATTTACCGGGGAGTCCGGCGACCTCAGGATCGAGCTGATCTTCATGGGACCGGCCCATACCACCAATGACATCGTGGCCTGGCTGCCGGAACGCAAGCTGCTCTTTGCCGGCGACCTGATCTTCAATGAGGGCACGCCCTTCGTGGCCATGGGCTCCGTCTCCGGGTCCCTCCAGGCGCTGAAGCGGCTGCGGGAACTGGGCGCGGAGACCATCATTCCGGGGCACGGCCCGGTGTGCGGGCCCGAGGTGATGGACGACATCGAGGCCTACCTCACATTCATCCAAGAGACCGCGCGCGAAGCCTTTGAAGCCGGGTTGACTCCGCTGGACGCGGCGCGGCAGGCCGACCTGGGCCGGTTCGCCGGTTGGCACGACTCGGAGCGCATCGTGGGCAACCTGCACCGCGCCTATTCCGAACTCCGCTGGGAGCCTGCAGGCACCGTCTTGGACCTGGGGCCCATCGTCGCCGACATGGTCGCCCTGAACGGCGGCCGGCCCGTCCGGTGCCTGGCGTAGCCGCCGAGCCGGTAACCGAACCCGGCGGACGTCACACAATGTTGTTGACAATGACAGATACATCGCTACAATCTTTAGGCTTCAAAGTCGCCTATGCCGCGTGAGCAGAGCAAATAAGGAGGCCGCCATGGCAGAATTCGTGTTCGCTACGGAAACGAGGGGTAAGGGAGTGCCTGTCGAGGGTCGAGAAAACACTTTCCATGTGGAATGTTCTGGTACGGGCCCTCAAGGGGAGAGCATAACGTTCGAGTCTGAGGTGGTATTAACGGGTGCCGAGTTTGACGAAGTTGGGACCATCACCTACGCAGGCCGCGGCAGTTTGAAATTCACCACCGTTGGGGTAGGGCACATGGGTCCCAGTGCGGTATCGGGACTGAACCACGGCGCCGTCATCTGGAGAATCACCGAGGGCGATGGGGAGTTCAGCGGGGCCACCGGACTGATCACGTCCAACTTTACGTTCTCTGAGCAGGGTGACGTGGTAGACAATGAATATGTCCGGATTTACACCCCGTAGATGGTGACCCCGGCCTGGCTCGGACTTCTTGGGGACCAAAGGGCACGGCCTTGGGCTCCGGTCCGGTGTTTGGCCTCACCACTGTATCCGGAGGCGGAGCCGGAGACCCATCCGGCGGGCAGCCAGATGCGTATCAAAGGCAGAGGATTCCGGTTCCTGCTGTATGCCGACGATCACCAAAAGAAAATTACTGCCCTTTACCGCGCTCCTGTTTGCGCTGGCGTTAACCGCCTGCGCCGGGGCGCTTACATCCGCGGAAGATTCTTTGCCACCGTCGCCCGGAGAGGTTTTAATCGCCGAGGCTGCGTACCAGTTCACGCTGCCCAGCGGCCTGCGTCGCGATGTGTCGTTGGCCTCATATGCCGGAGAACGGAACGTGGTGTTGGTCTTTTACCGGGGGTTCTGGTGAATCTACTGCCGCGAGCAACTCGTCGAGTTGCGGGAGGACTACGACGCTATCCGCAGGTTGGACGCGGAGGTGCTGGCGGTGAGCACCGACACATTGGAGGGAGCAGAACGGGCCGTCGAGTTCCTGGACCTGGGATTTCCAATCCTGTTCGACACGAAAGCCGAAGTGGTCCGGCGATACGGCGTTTACAATCTACTGAGGGACCGCCTAGCCACGCCGTCAATCTTCATCATCGACAAGAGCGGCAACATCCGCTGGAAGTACATCGGCCGAAACTACGCCGACCGGCCATCCAATCAACAGATCATCGCCCAATTGGAAGCCCTCCAAAGGGGTTAGCCCTTAGTCTGGCCATAGCCATTATCATCATCCGCTCGTCCTGAGCTCCGTCGAAGGACCGTGTCTGCGGCCTGTTCATGGTTCGACGGAGCTCACCACGAACGGTTCTGGTAACCCCGGTCATTGCCCAATCAGCAGCCCTGCCAAGGGGCTAGCCCCCAAATAACTCGTCTACTTTGCGTTTCTTCTCTGCTTCGGAATCCCCGCCACCCTGAATCGTCTCATAGAACTTGGGGCCGTAATCACGGATCCTGACCACCACCGGCAGGGGTAGAGCGTGGCCGAACACCAGGGCCTGTTGTTTCGCCTCCAATCGGGACAACACGGAACGGAGCGCCCGGCTTCCGGATGTCCCCGAAAGCACCGCATCGATGTCCCGTTCATTGTCCAACAGGCAACTGAACCGGGTGCCCACCTGACTCAGCACTTCAGGGTCGATGCCGCTGGGCCGTTGGTCGATGACCATCAGCGTCACGTTATATTTCCTCAGTTCCCTGGCGATGATGCCGAAGATGGTCTGGGAAGCCACGCTGGAGTTGAGGAACTTGTGGGCCTCCTCGATGACGATGACCAACGGGCGCGGTTCTTTCCCGGCGCCGCCCATTGCGGACTCTTTGGCCTCGACGTATTTGCGGTGTATGCGGCGGGTGAGGAGGTTGCTGACCAGGATATAGGCCGCCTCATCGTCCCCGTAACGGCCAAACTCCAGCACCACGTGTTGTCCCCGTTCCAGGTGCTCGATCATCTGGGCGGCGGTGTCCACCCGGCTATGCTCCACCATGAACCCGTGGCGAGTGAAGCGGACCATGCGGTTGTAGAGGGCGCGTAACGCACCGGCATTGACCTGGAGTTCGTCGGCCAGCTCCAGCAGCGAACCGCCCCGGCCGGCGTCCAAGAATTCTTTGAGCCAGCTTTCCTCGCCGAACTTCTCCCGCAGATTGTAGGCGGCGGAGGCGGCGACTTCGGACAGGTTCAGCGACTGGCGGAGCAATTCAACATCTTCAGGCTCGATGTGATTGAACCCCAATTTCACCGTTTCGTCGGTGGACACACCCCGCCGGCGGGAGTGCTCCTCGTCCAGAGTGAAGGTTGAGACCTTGGCGCCGAAGAGTTGTTTCAGGCCCTTGACCGTCACTCCCTTATCGGTGTCCTGGCCCTGCCAGCCGTATTCGCTGTGCATGTCAAAGATCAGCGACGACGCCTGGCCGCCCTGAATGATCCCGGCCAGCAGCAGGCGGGTGAGGAAGGTCTTGCCCGTGCCGCTTTTTCCAAACACCCCAATGGACCGTTTCACCAGTTCACCCAGGTCCAAGCACAGCTTGGTTTCCATATCCAGGGGACTGCCGATCCAAAAATTGCCGTCCTCCTCACTGCCGAAGACCGTTTCCACGTCCTTCTGCGAAGCAGTGAACGCCCGGGAGAAATGGGCCGGAATGCTCTTTGCCGCGGCCGGACGTTGTTCGTCTCCAAGCACGTCGGGCATGGTCAATTGTGGCAGCACCGATACCGTGCCAAAGGCGACGGTGCCCTGGAGGGCCTGGACCACGAAGGGGTCATCCACCGGCAGCGGAGTGTATTTCAGGCGGGGGTCGGTGCTGCCCAGGCCTACATCGGTGACCACGCCGAAGAACCGGCTGTTGGTCCCCTGCAGCGTCACGAACGTCCCGACCTTCACCTGCTCGACCGAGACTCCGGGGTCCAGCCGGACCTCGACGCCGTTGGACACCGAGCCTTCGATGACCATGCCCAACGGCTGGCCTTGCTCCGGGGCCGTCTGGCCGCGATTTGCGCCGTTGGTCTCATGAGACTGGGTCACGGCGC
>JACZYV010000152.1:0-7392 GCA_022570905.1 Chloroflexota bacterium | reverse complement strand
GCGGGAGAGCCCATCGCGAAGCTGATACCCCCTTCCGGCTAAAGCTGAAATCCACACGACCTAAATCCGTCGAAGAACAGCGGAAACATCTTGACCGCCGGCATCCTGGTGGGCCTGTCTTTAGCCGCTCTCGCCGCGGTCCTGGGCCGCAACTTCATATTTGGCGGCAAGAGGCGGCGGCGGGTAATTGATTAACTGGAATAGCCCGGACGGTCGCCTAGACACGTTTTTTCAAAGCCGGCGTTAGCCGTTGTCTAGCTCAGGCTCCAGCGGGGATTCTGTTCGGCCTGTTCTTTCAGGTAGTCCACGATCCAGTCCCGGACGCCCTCGGCGATGTAGAAAGTGGGTTTCACCAATTCGCTCTCGTCGCCGATCAGGCCCTCCTCCTTGGCGATGACGGCTACTTCGGTCCCCGGCATCACGCTGACCCCGACCCGCAGGTTGACCATTGCCGGGTTGATGCCGCGCAGGAAGTCCAGCTTGCTGTCAACGCTCTCGCGGGTCTCGCCGGGCTCGCCGAAGGTCTTCCCGATGTTGTAGTGAAGGCCGCCCTCCTCGCACATCCGGCAGACGTCCGCCAATTGTTCGTTCTCCTCAACCATACTGCCCATGTCGTTGGGATTGCCGCTGCGGTTGACCATCATCACCAGGCCGCAGCCGGCGTCTTTCATCAAGCCGATGAGTTCGGTGTCGCAATTGAAGGGCGCCAAGCAAGTGTTCCAGCGGATATTGACATCGGACTCGATCAAATGACTGCACAGTGATTTGGCGTGGTCCAATGGCAGGTTGAACCCATTGTCGATGAAGAACACTTTCTTCATCCCGAAGCGTTCCTTCATGCTCTTGACCTCGGCCACCACCTCGTCAATGGGCCGTATCACCCGCCAGCCGGACTCGTTTATCTGGGCTTGGGAGGCGTTGGCCGGGTAATAGAAGCCGCCCAACTTTGTCAGGATGCCGATGCCGAAACCGGCCTTGTTGTACCGGGCCATGTCCAGGTCTTCCAAACGCGGCGGCTTGGCGAACTCCGAGGTGCAGTAGCCTTCATTCTGGAAGGTCTGCCCGTCCTTCTTGTAGACCAGGCCGGGCAGGTCGAAGTAGTCCGGCTCGCCAACTTCCAGACGGTCGGCCAGCGTGGCGAAGGTCTCGCCGGCGTCGCCCGCCAGGCCAATGTCGGGCCCCAGGTATTCGTAACATTCTTTGGGCATGATGCTGAAGGCCGGGCCGCCGCAAACGATGACGGCTTTGCTTAAAGACCGGATGCGGTCGATCACCTCTTTGCTGATGGGCAGCGCCCAGATGGTGTTCAAGTAGCTGTGGTTGCTCAGGTTCCGGACGGACATACCAATCATGTCAGGCTGGAACTGCTTAACGGCGGATTCCACGTCGGCCAGATGGTCGCCGGAAAACATAAGGTCCAGCACCTTCACCTCGTGGCGTTCGTGGTCCAGATGCCCGGCGATGTAGGCCAGACCTATCGGCATCGGCTGGGCGTTCATACGGCTTTGGAGCTTGTCGTGGCGGTTGGTGGCGATCAATAGGACGCGCATTCAGTACTCCTATGGGTGACAGCCCTAGCTGGGCAGGGCGTGACCGGCCCATTATCCCCCAGGACAATCTGAATTACAAAGGGCCGATAGGCCCGGTTTTACTGAAGGAGCCGGCCCCGGATGATAAGTGTGATTCGCCGGTATCCGACCCTCGTGGCCAGATCGATTCAAGAATGCCACGGCGTTCATTGACAAATAAACCTGATTCTATTAGGGTTTCAACAACCGTAATCAGGCATAAATCAACTAAATTGGTGGTGTAATGGTAACGACGATCAACGATGACATGTTCACCGCGGACGTTATTCAGGACCCCTATCGTTATTACGGCCGGATCAGGGACGAAGACCCGGTTCATTGGAACGAGCTTTACGAACTCTGGGTGATCACCCGGCACGACGACCTGGTCTGGCTCACCCGGAACCATGAGCAGTTCTCCAACGCTGTGTTCGTGAACGACCCACGCCCGGCATATCCGGCGATCTTGGAGTCGGACAACGAGCTCTATGAGTACGTGCGGTCCTACCAAGGCGACCAGTTCATCCAGTACGACCGCCCGGAGCACCTGGAGATGCGGAAGGTCGTGCACGGCTATTTCACTCCAAAATCCATGGAGGAATGGCGGCCGCTGGTGAAGTCGGCCATCGCGGAGCTCCTGGACGCGGCCGAGGAAAAAGGCGAAGTGGACCTGATGCGGGACTTGGCCGTGCCCCTGCCCGTTCTCGTCATCGCCGAGATGATGGGTGTGCCCGAGTCGGAGCGCCCTTACATCAGGATGCTATCCGAGAAACTGCTGAACATCGCTAGGGGCGAGCCAGACCGCATGCGGATCCTGACCGAAGGCATGCAGGGGATGCTGGATTACGTGAACCCCATGGTCGATGAGCGGATCGCCAACCCCAAAGACGACTTTATTTCGGTGCTCGCCAGCGGGGAGAAGTCCGGCGTATTCACCCGGCATCAGGTGCTGGTCAACACCTCGCTGCTTTTACTGGCCGGTCACGAGACCACCATCAACCTGATCTGCAACGGCACGCTGGCCTTCATGAACAACCGCGACCAATGGGACCTGCTCAAGACGGACACCCAGGGTTTGATGGTCCGGGCCACCGAAGAAGCCCTGCGGTACGACTCGCCTGTGAAGTCGATCCAACGGCTCGCCTCGGAAGACGTGGAGATGCGCGGGAAGCAGATCAAGAAGGACGACCGTATCCGCTGGTTCATGTCCTCGGCCAACCGCGACCCCAACAAGTTCGAGAACCCCGACACGATGGACATCACCCGGTGGCCCAACCCCCACGTGGCCTTTGGCGCCGGGGTCCACCACTGCCTGGGCGCCACCATCGCCAGGGTCGAGGGTCAGGAAGTGTTCAGTGCGCTTGCGGAGCGGTACCCGAATCTGGAACTGAAGACCCATGACATGGAGTACCAGCCCAGCATCACCTTCCGCTCTATCAAGAGCCTGCCCGTTTCGCTTAATTAGCGTTCAGGTAAAGGTACTGGGGACCAAGCCCCAATCGTGACTTCCAAAACCGGCTCCAGGTGTGGTAATCACCGGGAGCCGGTTTACGTTTTGCCGGTATCTCCGCCCTTCCGTTAAGCGGTTGCCGTTGACAGATAATCATTATTCTATTAGTGTTCCGGTAACCAAAATGAACCCAAATTTGGACGTTTATGGTGGTGTAATGGTAACGACGATCAACGACGACATGTTCTCCCCGGAAGTCATTCAGGACCCCTACCGTTATTACGGCCGGATCAGGGACGAAGACCCCGTTCACTGGAATGAACTATACGAACTCTGGGTGATCACCAGGCACGACGACCTCGTCTGGATGACCCGGAACCACGAGCAGTTCTCAAATGCCGTGATGGCCAATGACCCTCGCCCGGCATATCCCGCGATCAACGAGTCGGATAACGAACTCTACGAATATACGCGGGCTTACCAGGCCGATATGTTCATCCAATTCGACCGGCCGGAGCACCTGGAGATGCGGAAGGTCGTGCACGCTTACTTCACGCCCAAATCCATGGAGGAATGGCGGCCACTGGTCAAGTCGGCCACAAACGATCTTCTGGACGTGGCCGAGGCCAAGGGTGAAGTGGACCTGATGCGGGACCTGGCCGTGCCCCTGCCCGTTCTCGTTATCGCCGAGATGATGGGCGTGCCCGAATCGGAACGCGGGCATATCAGGATGTTGGCTGAAAAATTACTGAACATCGGCCGGGGTGAGCCCAACCGCTTGCAGTTGCTGGCCGAAGGCATGAGAGGGATGGACGAATACGTGAATCCCATGGTCGAGGAGCGGATGCTCAACCCTAAAGACGACTTTATATCCGTGCTTGCCAGCGGCGAGAAGTCGGGCGTGTTCACTCGGGAACAGGTTCTGATCAACACCGCGCTGCTATTGTTGGCTGGCCACGAGACCACCATCAACTTGATCTGCAACGGCACCCTGGCCTTCATGAACAACCGCGACCAATGGGACCTGCTGAAGTCCGACACCCAAGGCTTTATGGTCAGGGCCACCGAAGAAGCCCTGCGGTACGACCCGCCGGTCAAGTCCATCACGCGTATCGCCGCGGAGGACGTGGAGATGCGCGGGAAGACGATTAAAAAGGACGACCGTATCCGCTGGTTCATGTCCTCGGCTAACCGCGATCCCAACAAATTCGAGAACCCGGACGTGATGGACATCACCCGGTGGCCGAATCCCCACGTGGCCTTCGGCGCCGGTATCCACCACTGCCTGGGCGCGACCATCGCCAGGGTTGAGGGACAAGAAGTGTTCAGTGCGCTGGCCGACCGGTACCCCAATATGGAATTGAAGACCCATGACATGGAGTACCAGCCCAGCATCACCTTCCGCTCCATCAAGAGCCTGCCCGTTTCTCTAAATTAAACCGCAGGCTTGCCCCAAGTTGGAGTTCCAGAACCGGCTCCCGGTGACATTGACACCGGGAGCCGGTTTATTTTCGCGGCAACCTGTGGGGAGTCTCCGCCGTGGGAGGATTCCGCGCTATTAACGGCCCCATCGGCGCCCCGTCGCCGTTGACAAATAATCGCTATTCTATTACCGTTTCACCACGCACTCAGGCTCAATCTGAATGTATATGGTGGTGCAATGGTAACGGCGATCAACGACAACATGTTCACCGTGGACGTCATGCATGATCCCTACCGTTATTACGGCCGGATCAGGGACGAAGACCCGGTCCACTGGAACGAACTCTACGAAGTTTGGGTGATCACCAGGCATGACGATCTGGTCTGGCTCACCCGGAACCACGAGCAATTCTCCAACGCCGTGTTCGCCAATGACCCCCGCCCGGCCTATCCGCCGATCAATGAGTCGGACAACGAGCTGTATGACTTCATGAAGGCTGCCAATCAGCAGCGCTTCATCCAGTATGACCGCCCTGAACATCTGGAGATGCGGAAAGTCATGCACGCCTACTTCACTCCCAAGTCCATGGAGGAATGGCGGCCGCTGATTAAATCGGCCATCACGGACCTCCTGGATGCGGCCGAGGAAAGGGGTGAGGTGGACTTGATGCGGGACTTGGCCGTGCCCCTGCCGGTCCTGGTCATCGCCGAGATGATGGGCGTGCCTGAGTCGGAGCGTTCCCACATCAGGATGCTGGCCGAGAAATTACTGCATAATGGCAGAAGCGAACCCGACCGCATGCGGATCGTAGTCGAAGGTATCAAGGGGATGAACGACTACGTGAATCCCATCGTGGAAGACCGGATGGTCAACCCCAAAGACGACTTTATATCGGTGCTCGCCGGAGGAGAGAAATCCGGTGTTTTCACGCGGGAGCAAGTGCTGGGCAACACAGCGCTGTTGCTGCTGGCCGGGCACGAGACGACCATCAACCTGATCTGCAACGGCACCCTGTCGTTCATGAACAACCGCGACCAATGGGACCTTTTACATACCGACCCCGAGGGATTGATGGTCCGGGCCACTGAGGAAGCCCTGCGCCACGACTCTCCGGTAAAGTCTCTCCAGCGCATCGCTAAGGAAGACGTGGAGATACGCGGGAAGCACATCAAGAAGGATGACCGTATCCGCTGGTTCATGTCCTCGGCCAACCGCGACCCTGACAAGTTCGAGAACCCCGACGCTATGGACATCACCAGGTGGCCCAACCCCCACGTGGCTTTCGGCGCCGGTATCCACCACTGCCTGGGAGCCACTCTCGCCAGGGTCGAGGGACAGGAAGTATTCAGGGCGTTGGCGGAACGGTACCCCAATCTACAGCTAAAGAACCAAGACATGGAGTACCGGGAGAGCATCGTGTTCCGCTCCATCATGGAGATGCCCGTTTCGTTGAACTGACCCGGACCTAGCCCAAAACTTGTTTCCAAGATTGAACGCCAATACCGGCTCCCGGTGACATTGACACCGGGAGCCGGTTTACATATTGTGATATCGTTGCCAGCACAGCCTTGGGTTACTTCAGGATAGGTTGAGAGTCCGGGGGAGAAGGGTTGAGGATGGGCCGTATATTCGAGGCGGTTTGCACCGGCCACTTGGCCAGTGATCCTTGTGGGTATTTAAGTCCACCGCGCACCTGCCGCGGGTGGGCTTTTTTTATGGTGTCACGGCGATGACCTCGCCATCGGCTAACAACTCCGGACCGTTGATGGCCCGCAGGGTGGGGGAGGTCGTTGAGTCCACATCCACGTCGTTCGTGGCCCAGTGCTACCAACTGGAGGGCGCCCCGGCCCTGGGGGGACTGGTGCGCACCGATTCCCCTGATATCTACGGTGTGGTCGGACGCGTCACCACCGAGCCTTTGGACTCGGCCCGGCCCGTGCTGGCCCGTGGCGAAGACGCCGGTTCGGAAGAAGACGTGATCCGGGACAACCCCCAACTGGCCCGGCTGCTGACCTCCCGCTTTGAGGTTTTCATCGCCGGACATGTGGAGGACGGCGTCACCCACCAATACCTCCCTCCGAGGCCGCCCCGGGTCCATTCCTTCGTGTACGCCTGCAGCCCGGAAGAGACTTCCCTGTTCACTAGCCGGTTGGACCTGCTGCGGCTGTTGCTCAACTCGGGTGCGTCCCATGCCGATGAGATAGTCGGGGCATTCATCAGGCAAGCGGCCCCGTCCCATGACCAACCGGACGATTTCTTGGCCCATGTCTGCCGGACGTTGGCCGTGGAACTCGCCGCCGACGTTGCCCGGCTGAACTCCATTTTGCGGAGGATCGCGCCGTGACCCAGTCTCATGAGACCAACGGCGCAAATCGCGGCCAGACGGCGCCGGAGCAAGGCCAGCCGTTGGGCATGGTCATCGAAGGCTCGGTGTCCAACGGCGTCGAAGTCCGGCTGGACCCCGGAGTCTCGGTGGAACAGGTGAAGGTCGGGACGTTCGTGACGCTGCAGGGGACCAACAGCCGGTTCTTCGGCGTGGTCACCGACGTAGGCCTGGGCAGCACCGACCCCCGCCTGAAATACACTCCGCTGCCGGTGGATGACCCCTTCGTGGTCCAGGCCCTCCAGGGCACCGTCGCCTTTGGCACGGTATCGGTGCTGCCCCAATTGACCATGCCCGACGTGCTGGGTGACGAACAGCGTCCGGCCGCGGCCAAGAGCATTCCGGCCCATTTCTCCCGGGCGTTCACCGCTTCGCAGAAGGACGTGGAAACGGTCTTCGGCAGCGAAGAGGACGGCAATTTTTGGATCGGCAGTCCCCTGGATATGGAGACCAAATTATGCTTGGACTTAGGTGAACTGGTGAAACGGTCCATGGGGGTGTTTGGAAAAAGCGGCACGGGCAAGACCTTCCTCACCCGCCTCCTGCTGGCCGGGATCATTCAGAGCGG
>JACZYV010000017.1:0-26818 GCA_022570905.1 Chloroflexota bacterium | reverse complement strand
CGAAGATGGGCGAGGTGATGTCCGATTGCACAACCGAGACCATCAAGGACGCCGGGCACCTGGTGCAGGGCGACAACCCGGTCGACTTCATCGCCGCCGCCCAGGGACTGCTCTCCCGGACCAATGGCTAGCGGGGGGGGTCAAAAGACTGGACCACCTATTGCTCGGTCCTCTCAACATCTGGTTGGAATTCATTATTAGTGGTAAAGGCGCGTCCTTCCGTTCGTGGTGAGCCCGTCGAACCACCTTTTCTTAGACAGCCGACCCTCCGTGGGCTAGAATAGCCTGCATTCAGACTCAGGCTGGAGAGGTGCAACCATGTCGGGAATATGGCCCGGTGAGACGCAGTGCGTGGTGCTTCTGGGATTCGACGTGGACGGTGTGTCGTCCTGGTTGAACCGCGACCCGTCGTATAAAGACCACCCCAGCCTCATGTCCATGGCCGAGTATGGTCCATCAGTCGCCGCGCCCCGCATATTGGACCTGCTGGACAAACACTCAATCCCGGCCAGTTTCTACGTGCCGGGCTACGTGGCGGAGACCCACGAAGACTTGGTCCGTGACATCGCCCGCCGGGGCCATGAGATAGCTCACCACGGGTACATGCACGAGCCCCCGTCCAGCCTCACCCGGGAGCAGGAGAACGACGTTCTCGTGTCGGGCATCCGCATCCTGAGCGGCATCACCGGCGAGAAACCCCTGGGCTACCGCTCTCCCAGTTGGGAACTGAGCGAGCACTCCCTGGAACTGCTGACCGACCACGGGTTCATCTATGACAGCAGCCTGATGGGGGACGACGCGCCCTACATCGTCAAATCCGAAGCCAACGGCAAGACCATCGTGGAGCTGCCCATCCATTGGCTGCTGGACGACGCGCCCAATTTTGTTTACGCTCCCGTCGCCAACCGGTTGGGACCCATGCGAAACCCCGACGAGGTCTACGGGACCTGGGCCGCCGAGTTCGAGGGGCTCTACCGCTACGGCCGGGCCTTCACCCTGACCATGCACCCCCAGTACATCGGACGTCCGGGCCGGCTGCTGATGTTGGAGCGCCTCATCGAGCACATCAAGACCTTCCCCAACGTGGAGTTCATGCGGGCCATCGACGTGGCCAAGATGTGGCTTTAAAGCTGTCAGCTTACAGCCGTCAGCTTTCAGGTCTGGAGAATCCCTTGCCAACCCACTGCATCGCCATTAACATGTGCCAATACCCGCTTCCAACACCCCCGGCAGGAGCTAAAGATGCCCAAGGTACATGACCGCGGCGGTTGGCCCAACGATGACCCCATCGACCACACCGAGCACAAGATGGAGGAATGGGAACGGCTGGTTGACGCACTGAACGGCGTGCTCGGCGAGAAGGGACTCAAGAACACCGATCAGTTGCGCCGGGCGATCGAGAGTCTGGACCTGAAGACCTACGAGTCGTTGGCCTACTACGAGAAGTGGACGGCCGCCATGGAGATCCTTCTGGTTGAACAGGGCGTCATGACCACGGGAGAGATCGACGCCAAGATGGCCGAATTGAAAGCGGGGCGGAGCTAGCCGTGGCGGGCAACGCAAAATACCAACCCGGTGACCGGGTCCGCATCAGGGTGGGAGTCCCACCGACCCATTTCCGGACCCCCGAGTACGTCCAGGGCAAGCAAGGCCGGATCGAGACGCTGTGGGGCGCATTCCCAAACCCTGAGTCCCTGGCCTACGGCGGCGACGGCCTCCCGGCCCAACCTTTGTACCAGATCGAGTTCGCCCAGACCGACCTCTGGGAGAACTACAAGGGAGCCGCCACCGATACGCTGCTCATCGACATCTACGAACATTGGCTGGAAAACATCTAGTCTTAGAATCTACCCCCGGTGGGGTCAGGAGAGCATCCCATGGCCGAGAACGGACACAATCCTGGACACGAAGACGGACACGGGCACGGAGAAAACGCCGAGTATTACTCCCTGCGGGCCGAGGCCATGCAGGCCTTGTTGATCGAGAAGGGCGTCTGCACCCTGGACGACATCCTGACCATGGCCGACAAGATCGATTCCCGCTCGCCTGAGGACGGCGCCAAGGTGCTGGCCCACGCCTGGGTCGACCCGGAGTACAAGAAACGCCTCTTGGCCGACGCCGAATCGGCCCTCTTGGAACTGGGCTACGACCTGCCCGAGACTGCTCCGAAGCTTACGGTCTTGGAGAATTCGGACGAGGTCCACAACATGGCGGTCTGCACTCTGTGTTCCTGCTACCCCAGGTCCATCATCGGCCGCCCGCCCGCCTGGTACAAAGGCTTGGCCTACCGCTCGAAAGTGGTCGTCGACCCTCGGGGCGTGCTGCGGGAGTTCGGCACCGAGCTCGACGACTCGGTCCAAGTTCGGGTCATCGACAGCAGCGCCGATTTCCGTTACCTGATCCTCCCCAAGCGGCCCGCCGGGACCGAGGGCATGAGCGAGGAGGAATTGGCCAAGTTGATCACCCAAGAGAGCATGATCGGCGTAGCCCAAGCCCTGTCCCCCGAGTCCGTCCGCGCCGGCTAATCCGCCATACGGTATAAATAAAAAAGCCCCGTCCACTGGTGGACGGGGCTTTTTGCCTTCTCGCGGGCCGGCCTAATCGGGCCGGTCGAGCATCTGTTGAGGTATGTCTCCAAGCAGCGTTTCCACGGCGGGCATGGCTGCGTCGTTGCCCAGTCCGATGTGCAGCGGCGTGATGGAGATGCAATTATTCTTCAGCGCGGCTATGTCGCTGTCCGGAGCGGGAGTCTCGCTGCTGGGTTTGTTTCTGGATATCCAATACCGTTTCTCCGGCCCCACGTTCTCGGCCCGGACATTCTCTCCCCAGGACCGGCCCCCCAGGCGGGTAACCCGGACACCAGCCACCTGAGTCATCTCGATCTTGGGGATGTTGACGTTCAGAAACAGGGTGCCGCCGGTATAGTCCTTCAACTTCTCAGCCAAGGGTTTCAGGATCTTCTCGGCGATGTCGTACTTGGTGTTGGTCACGGCGGCCACCGAGATGGCGATGGTGTTGATGCCTCGCACGAAACCCTGAATCGCGCCGCCCACGGTCCCGGAGACCATGACGTCCCAGCCCACATTCGAGCCGGCGTTTATCCCGGACACCACCAGGTCCACGTCCTTGACCAGATTTTCCAGGGCCAGGACGCAGCTATCGGCGGGGGTGCCCTCCACCGAGAATGCGCTCACCGGATAGAGGCCGTCGCCCTCGTTCTCGGACCCCGGTTGAAACTCTTGGCCCACGGTCCATTCGCCCGCTTTGACCGGAGCATGGAGGGTCAGGCTGGCGCCGACGCCGCTCTGCTGCCGGTCGGGGGCAACCACGACGACCTCGCCGACCTGCCGCAGGGCCCGGACCGCGGCCCAGATGCCCGGTGAGGTGATCCCGTCGTCGTTTATCACCAGTATCTTCATGGTTCTCCCGGCGTTTTCTCGATGCCTGATCTACCCGTTCTCTCAATACCGGGCGACGGCGATTATCATATCAGGCGGGATATCCAAACACAAAATAACCGTGCCACGGGGTACGCATAGGGGCGCCGTCCCGACGCGATCGAACACCGCCCCTCGGTCACCCCGAGTGTAACGAGGGGTCTCGTTGCTCTGGTTGAACTGGCCTATACCGCAAAACGAGATTCTTCGCCGGCCAGTCGGGAGCCCTTCTCAGAATGACAGCAGAGCAGGGGGGGAGACCGGAGGATGTGCGATTAAATATTTTAGGTTTGTACCAGCAAAGAAGTAGGGGCATCCCGATTTTCTCGGTATGCCCCTACTTCTCTGGGAACGAATGTGAGCGTCTAGTGGTGGGCCAGGCCCGTGGCGTGGAAGACGGCGTGCTTCAACTCGATGGCCGCCATGGCCCGGCGGTATTCGGCCGACGCGAATATGTCGCCCAGGATGTCCGAACCCAGATCGCCGTCGATCAAGTCGGTTGCGGCGGCGATGTTCTCATCCGTCAGTTCTTTTCCAACAAGCGCCGCCTCTACCGACGGACCCCTGGTGGGAGTGGGAGTCAGGCCCCCGACCGCAACTCTGGCCGCAGTGCAGGTGTGACCATCCATGGTCACCAGAATCGCGGCTCCCACGACGGCGAAGGACGTGGCCGGATGGGCCATCTTGGCGTACTCGGCATGCTGGTTCTCCGCCAAGACCGGCATCTCGACGGCGGTGAGAATCTCATTCTCCGCCAGGACGGTGGTGAAGGGGCCGGTGAAGAAATCATCGACCGGTACGGTCCGGGAACCCCGGCGCGTGATCCCTCCCTGGCCTTGGATGATGAACTTGGCGTTCATGACCGTCAGGACCGTCGGCATGTCGGACGCCGGGTCAGCGTGGGCGACGTTGCCACCGATGGTCCCCCGGTTCCTGACCTGGGGGTCGCCGATGCCTTGGGCGGTCTCCCACAGGATCCCGGCGGCGGACCGGACCACATCCGATTCGGCAATCTCGGCGTGGGTGGTCAGAGCGCCGATCCGCAGGGTGCCGTTGGTCACGGATATGCCCCTCATCTCCTCGATGCCGCCGATGTCGATAACCATCGGGGGGCGGGCCAGGCGCAGCTTCATCATTGGGAGGAGACTGTGGCCGCCGGCCAATATCTTGGCGTCGGGATTGTTGCTCAGAAGCTGGATGGCCTCCGAGACCGTGCTGGCTTTCTTATATTCGAACTCTGTGGCAAACATCGTTTAGCTCCCCTGTGCTTGGCGGATGGCCTGCCAGACTTTTTCCGGGGTTAGCGGCATATCTAAGTGGGTGACACCCAGAGGCCGCAGGGCGTCGATCACCGCGTTGTAGATGGTGACGGTAGAGGCGATAGTCCCCGTTTCACCGATGCCCTTCACGCCCAGTGGGTTGTGGGGCGACGGGGTGACGGTGCTAAGGATCTCCAAATCCGGGAACATATGGGCTCGGGGCAGGGCGTAGTCGGTCATCGAGCCGGTCAACAGTTGGCCGTTTTCGTCGTAGATCACCCCTTCCCAGAGGGCCTGGCCCGCGCCGTGCACCACGCCGCCGTGGATCTGTCCCTCGACGATCATCGGATTGATCTGGGGGCCGCAGTCGTCACCAGCCACGTAGCGTTTGACCTCGATATTCCCGTTGTCGGGGTCTACCTCCACCACCGCCAGATGGGTGCCGAAGGGGTAGACGAAGTTGGGCGGGTCGTAGAACGCTGAGGCCTCAAGGCCGGGCTCCATGCCCTCGGGCATGTTCCAGGCCACGTTGGCCATGGTGGCTATCTCCTGAATGGTCTTGCTCTGGTCCGGCGAGCCCTTGACGAAGAACTTGCCGTTCTCGTACTCCACGTCCGCCTCGGCCGCTTCCAACAGGTGGGCGGCCAGCAAGCGGGCCTTCTCCTTGATTTTGCGGGCCGCCAGCACGATGGCCGCGCCTCCCACCGCCGTGGTGCGGCTGCCGTAGGTGCCCCAGCCCATGGGGGTGTTGCTGGTGTCGCCGTGAATGATGCCGATATCGTCCACGTCAACGCCAAGTTCATCCGATATTATCTGGGCGAAGGTGGTCTCCTCTCCCTGTCCGTGGGGCGCGGTGCCGATGTAGGCATTCACCTTGCCGGTGGGGTGGAAGCGCACGATGGCGCTCTCCCACAGGCCGCCGCCGAACCCGACCGCGCCGGCCACCTGGGAGGGGCCCAGGCCGCAGATCTCGGTGTAACAGGTGACGCCGATGCCCATGTACTGGCCGTGCTCCCGCATGCGGGCCTGCTCTTGCCGGAGGGCCTGGTAGTCCACATGGCCCAACACCATGTTCAACAGCGGCTCGTAGTCACCGCTGTCGTAGGTGATGCCGCTGGGGACATCGTGCCCGTCTTCAAACTTGGGGATCAGGTTCTTCCGCCGCAGTTCCACCGGGTCGGTCCCCAGTTCCACCGCCAGCAGGTCGACCAAGCGTTCGATCAGGAAGGTGGCTTCAGGACGGCCGGCGCCGCGGTAGGCGTCCACCGGGGTTGCGTTGTTGAACACCCCATAGATGTCGGCCTTGGTTGCTCCGATGTCGTAGGGGCCGCTGTAGATCAGGCCGTGAAGGATGGTCGGGACGCCGGGGCCGGCCGTGGACAGATAGGCGCCCATGCCGGCGTAGACCACCGACCGGATGCCGGTGATCTTCCCCTCGCGGGTGGCGGCCATCTCCACATGTTGGACGTGGTCGCGGCCGTGGATCGTCGCCTGGAAGCCCTCGGAGCGGGTGGCGGTCCATTTCACGGGACGGTTCAATTGCATGGAGCAGTAGGTGATAATCATCTCGTCGGCGTACATGGCGATCTTGCTGCCGAACCCGCCCCCCACTTCCGTGGCGATGACCCGTATCTTGTGCTCGGGTATACCGGTTACCAGAGACCCTAAGAACCGGACGATATGGGGGTTCTGGCTGGTGCTCCACAGCGTCAACTCGCCCATGGCGGCCGTCCAGTTAGCCACCGCCGAACGGGGCTCAATGGCGTGGGGGATCAATCTCTGTTGAACGATGGTGTCTTTCACGATGACATCGGCATCGGCGAAGGCCGCGTCGGTGTCGCCGCCCGCGGCCACCCAGTGGAACGCCTGATTGTTGGGGGCGTCCTCGTGCAATTGGGGCGCTCCCGGCTGCATCGCAGCCTCAGGATTGACCACGACGGGAAGAATCTCATAGTCCACTTTGATCAGTTCCAGGGCGTCTTCCGCCTGGTAACGGTTCTCGGCCACCACCACCGCCACGGCGTCGCCCTGATAGCGGACCACGTCCTTGGCGATGGCCGGGTGGTCTACCGCCTTGATGTCGCAATCGGGCGGGAGCCAGGCGCATGGGATGGGGTTCAGCACGCCGTCGGTGTCGGCGCCCGTGTAGACCGCCAGCACCCCCGGCGCTTCGGCGGCCGCGCTGGTGTCGATGCCGTTGATCTTTGCGTGGGCATGGGGACTGCGCAGCATCGCCGCATGGACCATCCCTGGCAGTTTCACGTCATCGGTGTATGTGGCGGCGCCGGTGATCAGCCGAGGGTCCTCACGGCGGCGGATGCCCGAGCCAAATATTCTAGTCGTCATGGCTTAGCTCCTCTTGGCTTCCGCAGCCGCCAGAACGGCCCGAACTATGTTTTGATACCCCGTGCAGCGGCAGATGTTGCCCTTCAGTCCCTGACGCACCTGGTCATCAGTGGGATCAGGGTTCTTTTCAATCAGCTCTATGGTGGTCATGATCATTCCGGCGGTGCAGTAGCCGCATTGGAGGCCATGTTTCTCCCAGAACGCCTCTTGCACCGGGTGCAATTCGCCGATCGGCGCCACGCCCTCGATGGTGGTGATCTCGCTGCCGTTGGCCTGGACCGCCAGGCAGGTGCAGGACTTCACCGTAACGCCGTCCATCTTCACCACGCAGGCGCCGCATTGACTCGTGTCGCACCCGATCTTGGTCCCGGTCAATCCCAGGTCCTCTCTAAGGAAATGGACCAGGAGCAAACGAGGGTCCACTTCCTTTTCATGGGTTTTGCCATTCACCGTTACTTGAATATTCAAGATAGCTCCCTTGCCTGGTGAATAGCGGTTGACCAGGCGTGGATTAGGCTCAGATGGCCGAAGTGTCCAGAGTATATACTCGGTCAGATACGCCGTCAACGGGCCTGGATTCACAACGCCGGTTGCACAATCTCTAGGCTGGCAATATCATTTGGTTAACGCCTGGATAATGAAAACTGGTCAACCGGCGGCCAATAACCCCGCTGGCTTGTAACAAGGTTTCTTGCTAAGGATGACGATGTTCCCACAGAGCATTTTCCCCGATACCGCTGAAGTCGACTCCCAAGGCCAGTTGGTCTTGGGCGGGTGCCGGGCAACCGACCTGGCCGGCGAGTACGGCACCCCGGTGTACATACTGGACGAAACCACCCTGCGGGCCCGCTGCCGCACCTTCATCGATGAGTTCCGCAAGCTGCACCCGGCCACCAATGTCAGCTACGCCTGCAAAGCCTATATCAACCCGGCTTTGGCCAAGCTGTTTCTAGAAGAGGGCATGGGGTTCGACGTGGTTTCCGGCGGCGAATTGGCCATGACCATCAGCGCCGGGATTCCCATGGACGAGGTCTATTTTCACGGGAACAACAAGACCCCTCAAGAATTAACGGAAGCGCTGGAGCATTCCATCGGCTGGGTGGTCGTGGACAGTTTCTATGAGATACAGCTTCTGGACCGATTGGCCGGGGAGGCGGGCAAGACCCAGGACATCCTGATCAGGGTCTCCCCCGGTGTCGACCCACACACCCATGTGTACACCACCACCGGCGTCCTGGATTCAAAATTCGGGTTTTCGATCCAGACCGGCCATGCGGCGGAAGCGGTCCGCATGGGACTGGCGGCCAAAAACTTGAACCTGCACGGGCTGCACTTCCATCTGGGCTCGCCCATCTTCGAATTGGAACCGTACCGTGTGGCCACGGACCTGGTGCTGAGATTCGCCGCCGAATTTCGCGAAGAAGGGCTTGAGATGCAGCGTTTCAGCCCCGGTGGGGGGTTCGCCATCGGGTACACGCGAGGGGATGATCCTCCCCCAGTTTCCGCCTACGCGGAGGCCATCGTGTCCACCATGACTGAGACATGCCAGGACCTGGGCATGGAACTTCCTTTCCTGGTCATCGAGCCTGGCAGGGCCATCATCGGCCCCGCCGGCGTAGCCCTGTACCGCATCGGGGCCATCAAAGACGTGCCTGGTGTGCGGAAATTCGTCAGTGTCGATGGCGGCATGGGAGACAACATCCGGCCCGCCCTCTACCAGGCGGAATATGAAGTGGTCGCCGCCAATAAGGCCGACCGCGAAGGTACCGAGAAAGTTACCATCGCCGGCAAATATTGCGAATCAGGAGATCTGTTAGCCTCCGATATAATGCTGCCGGAGTTGGAATCGGGAGACCTTCTCGCCATCCCCGCGACGGGGGCTTACTGCCCCTCCATGGCCAGCAACTACAACTTGAATCCCCGCCCGCCCATGGTCTTGGTGAAAGACGGGAAGAGCCGTCTGATCCGCAGGAGAGAGAGCTACCAAGACATGATGCATTGTGACGTGGTTTAAACCCGCGGCCTGATTTTCGACCCCGGCAAGGCGCCACCCATTTCATCAATTTGAAATACAGGTTTTTATGTGGACCATCTTCGGCCAAGACCATTTGCTCAAGCGGCTTGAGCCCACCCTGCAGCAGCGAAGGCAGTCCCACGCCTATCTGCTCAGTGGCCCGCCGCATGTGGGCAAGATGGCAATGGCTATTAATCTGTCTCAGGCCGTGAACTGTTTGGAGGGACCAGGGGCGCCCTGCGGTACCTGCACTCAGTGCACCAGGATCGCCGCGGGGCTTCACGCCGACATATCGATCCTTATTCCCGGTCAGGGTGAAGAAGGCCGGTCGCCAAAAACCGTGATCGGCATAGACGCCATCAAAGAATTGATACACCGGGTGAGCCTGAACCCATATGAGGGGTCATCCAGCGTGGTGATCATTGACGGCGCGGAATCGATGAGCGACGATGCAGCGAACGCATTGTTGAAAACGCTGGAAGAACCACCCCCGCAGGTCATGTTCCTGCTGCTTACGGCCAATGAAGGCGCCGTGCTGCCCACCATTCGCTCGCGCTGCCAAAGCATGGTTTTGGTCCCGCTATCAAGGGATGCGATGGTCCAACGGCTGGTATCCGGCCACCAAACGACGCCTGAACAGGCGGAACATTTGTTCCGGCTGTCCCGGGGATGCCTGGGCTGGGCCATCGGCGCTTTAGACGACGCCCAGGTGCTGGAGCAGCGGCAGGCCGACTTGGAAAAGATGCAAGAGACCCTGGATGCAGGGTTGGAAACCCGGTTCACCTACGCCAACGAAATTGCCACTCTATTTGGAAGCGACCGTGACGCGGCCAAGGACCTGCTGGCCCTTTGGCTTCGTTGGTGGCGAGACCTCCTCCTGATCAAAGAGGGAGCGGAGGAATTCCTGCATAATGCGGACTACTCGGATTCATTGAGGAACCAGGCGTCGGGCCTGAGCACGGCAGAGATCGTGCAGTTCATCAACCGCCTGATGCAGACCTTGTCGAACCTAGATAGCAACGTCAACCCCCGTTTGGCGATGGAAGTAATGATGCTGAATCTACCGATCGAAGCAGGTCAAGTATGACCCGCGTGGTGGGTCTCCGCTGGAGGGAGGCCGATCCGGTGACCTACGCCATCGCCGGCGATTTTTCTCTGCCGATGAAGAGCTACGTCGTCTTGCAACTGGAAAAATCGCAAGAGCTGGCGTGGGTCTGCCGGGATGCCGTCGAGCTGATAGCGTCACAACCGGAAATAGAGCCGTCGCTCCGCGTGGTGCGCCGGGCCACCGCCGGAGACTTGGGCCGCCTACAGCAGAACCGCGAATCGGAGGAGAATGTCTTCAAGATTGCCCGCACCAAGGCCAGGGAACTGAACATCCCAATGAAGATAGTGGACGCTCACTACACCTTCGACCGCTCCCGCATGGTGGTGACATTTGGCGCCGAAGGACGGGTGGACTTCCGCCCCCTGCTCCGCGCATTAAGTTCGGCCACCGGGGGCCGGGTGGAACTGCGCCAGGTCGGCGACCGGGACGTTGCGAAGTTGACCGGAGGCCTGGGCCGCTGCGGCATGACACTGTGCTGCGTGCGGTGGATCACCAAGTTCGAGTCCATCTCGGTGCGGATGGCCAAGGAGCAGGCCCTACCCATCAGCGCTGATGGCCTGGCCGGCGCCTGCGGCAGGCTGCGCTGCTGTCTCCGCTTTGAGTACGAACAATACCGGCAGATAAACCGGGCGTTGCCCAAGATTGGAGAATCGGTGGGGACTCCCAACGGGGCGGCCACGGTGATAGTAGGACACCGGCTGAAGGAAACTGTATCGGTGCGCTATGACGATGACCGGGTACTGGAACTGCCCCTGGCCGAAATCACCAGGGGCCAACCGTCCCGCAATTGATTTCTCAGTCCCTGATCGACCAGGGGATATAGACCTTCCAATCGTCCAGAATCACCCTGTTCTGGAGTATTAGATAAGGGTTGGGGTCTGGAGCGCGCGGCGTCTTACCCAACCGCATCTTCGCCTCAACCGGGGTGCGCCCCGCTTTGTGGAGGTTGCACCTATTGCAGGCCGTCACCACGTTTTCCCAGGTGTGAGCGCCATGTTGCCGCCGGGGTATCACGTGGTCCAAAGTTAGGTCGTGGGCCTTCTTGCCGCAGTACTGGCAGGTGAACTTGTCCCGCAGGAAAACTTCCTTCTTGGATAGCTTCCGGGGCAGAAAGGGCCGCTTGACCATGTAGGCCAACCGGATAACCGAGGGTGCATCGATCACCCGTGTCACGGTGTGGAGTTGACCCTCGTAGTTCTCCAATAACTCGGCCTTAGCCTTGGTTACCAGGACGATAGCGCGGCGGACGGTGCACACGTTCACCGGAACGTAATTAAGGTTCAACACCAAGACCGGCGCACGGATCAGAACGTCAACGTCCACCGCCTCCGCAACTCCATTTCCAGAAGCGCCGTTCTTCGTTAATCGTTCGATTTCCGCCTGCTTTACCATGTCGGCTGGCTGTTGGTCCTCCCGCACCGCGTCTGGAAACGCTCCTTCCACAGATCCTTAAGGGAGCGCTAGGGGAAGTTCCCGCCCGGACGTCGCCGGGGCCACCACACAGGCGCATAAGTCCCCTCCGAAACCGCTAGGGGGCCAAATACGCTCGGAGCCTATTGGCAAACATAGTAGCACATAGGCCGAGATAGGATGCGTGAGCCTAAGAAAATCTGCCGGGCTGGCAGGCGCCGTCAATTGGTCAGCTTATCCAGCTCATCGTCCCAATCGCCGGGGATGAGCTTGACCCCTCGGATCACCACGTCAAATTTGTCAGCCAAGAAAGTGCCCAAAGCCGATTCATCAATGGTCTTATCCAGGTCCCGGAACGGGAATCTTTGTATGCCGGTTAGGACTCCAGTAAGCAATAAGAACCCAACTAACAACCCAGCGGCCATCCCCGCTAAACTGTTGGCCAGGCCAAAGAGGGGAATTATCCCAAGCACCTTACTGGCCATGAAACCGATGATCCCACCCGCGACGAACAGCACCACCATGATCAGGATGAAGCCGGCCACCGTTTGGGCATTCTCGTTGTCAGTGATTCCGGAGAACATGCTCCCCACCGAGTCGCCGATGCGGCTGGAGAGCGCCAAGCCAATCACCAGGGAGACCAGGGGCACCAAGATTTTCAACAGGCCTGAGGAGAATCCCCAAAGAGCAGTGATTCCCCAAACGACCAGAATTGCAATATCGATCCAGTTCATAACCCCTCATAGCGCGGCACTGGATAACGGCTGATCCGAGTGTAGCATGAGGGAAATCCAGGGGGCCAAGGGGTTACCGGGCGGTTGCCACCGCATTTCGAAGGCCGACCAGACCCACCAGCGCCATCACTCCCAAAACATAGGAGCCAATCACATCGCTAGGCCAGTGCACGCCCAAGTAGACCCGGGACGCGCCCATGCCGATCACCACCAGGATAAGGACGGTCTGGATCGCCCGCCGCAGGAACAGGGGTTTCACCCATAACCCGACGAAGTAGACGAGCACCCCTCCCAAGATCACCGCCAGGAGAGAGTGGCCGCTGGGGAAGCTGAGTCCGGACGGCAACGATTCAAGAATATAGTAATCGGGCCGGGGCCGGTCCACTAGAGTCTTCAGACCGTGTCCGATCCCGACAACAGCCAAGCCTCCGAGAACCATGGCAGCGTCGGCATAGCGGCGGGCGAGCGCCAGGCCCCCAACCAGGGCCGCTACGCCAGGTATGAACACCCAAGTTATTCCCAGGTTGGAAAAGCCCATCGCCGTATCGTCCAACCAACTGCTCCGAAGGGCCTGAATCCGAATCAAAGCCCCCTCATCTCCGGGGAAGGTCGGATATGCCCAGGCTAGGATATACAGAACTAAAGTGCCCAATATTCCGGCGGCAAGCAGGTAGGCCTTCCAAGAAATGCCGGGAAAGGAGCGGTTGATTGCAGTTGCTTCCATCACAATTACTACGCCAGCCATTAATTATTTAGATTCCAGCCTGTATTAACGTATGTTGAATCCCTTATTAACGCTAGCCGGGCGACCGCTAGCCAGGACAACGAGATAGGATACTACATTCAGTCCAAAAACTCGCTCTTACCGGGCCGCATTGCGTGATCTGGCCCGTTTGACGGCCGCAAAAAACCTCGAGTAAACCAAGCCAAGACCGAATCCAGTCTCAATGTAGCGGCGGTACAAAAGGAATAGAAACAGCAATAAGATCCCAGCCAGCAGGTATCCAGCAGCCACGTCGCTGGGCCAATGAGAGCCTTGGTGTATACGGGCTGGTCCCACTGCGACGATCAATAGCACCGACAACATGACCACCGGAATTAAAATTCTTCGTTCCAGACGGTGTTGGATCGGAAAGAACGCCAGGAACCCAAAGAAAACCGTTCCGCCAAAAACGTGACCACTGGGGTAACTGCTAACGGCGCCGCCGGCGACTGGCTGGGACCGGTCGACCAAATCGCCCAGGGTGTAGTCGCCCAGAAAAGAAGCGGCGGCGGCAGCCGCTCCCACCACCACGAACGCCAACGCCGTCTTTTGTTGCCGCGCTATCAAGAGACCCGTCAGTCCTACAACGCCATAGACCAAACCAGCCTTGAGGCTGGTGAGCAAACTAACCACGGTGAAAAACGCCGAAAGCCCCGGCACGTCCCAGTCCCGGATCCAGTTCAGCGTCGCCAAGTCTTGGCTGGGAACGGGGTTTGCGATGACCGCGGCCGTCAATAAAGCTACCAACGCCGCAAGAATGACGGCCAGCAACAACCAAAGGCCCATCAGGGTAAAACATTGACGGAAGTTAATACTTGGCCCCATTGGTGTGATAAGCGTCTCCCAGTTCCTCTATGCGGTGTGACGGCCACCCGTTTAGGCGCTCACACCATCGCAACTCTACCCGAAGAAGGTTTCAAGCTTATACGAGATCTACACCCAAAACACCGTTGATCGTCCCGTTGTACAACCCGATCAAGTTGAAACCCCGCACCAACCCAGACCGCGAATTCCGGGTTATCCGCAATCAAGGATCCCGGGGCTGAAGTGTATAATGCCGGTGCGTAGCACCCACACTTGCAGAATACCGAATCAGAGGGAGCAATTGGCCCGCGAAGTCAGCGTAATCGCCATTGACGGCCCGGTAGCCGCGGGGAAGACCGCCGTGGGGCGGGAATTGGCCCGGGTCCTGGGGTTCGGCTACCTGGATACCGGAATCATGTACCGCGCCATCACTTGGCTGGCCCTGAACAACGGAATCTCCGTTGAAGACGAGACCTCCTTGGGCGAACTGGCCCGCACCAACCCGCTGGGATTGGTGGGAAACGACGGCAGCCAGGTGCTGGTGGCCGGCCACACATTGGGGCCGGAACTTAGGGATCCCTCCGTGGACGGGAATGTTTCCATCGTTTCCAGGGCCACACCGGTGCGAAGGGAGCTGGTGGCCCAACAACGGCAGACGGCCGCACAGGGCAAGATCGTAATGATTGGGCGCGATATTGGAACGGTTGTCCTGCCCAACGCCGACCTCAAAGTCTACCTTACAGCTTCTCCCGAGAACCGGGCCCGGAGACGCTGGCAGGAGATGCGGGACCGCGGACAAACGGTTGAACTAGAGACGGTTTTGAGCGAGACCCTGGCGCGGGATGAGATAGACAGCAGCCGCGACGATTCCCCCCTCATGCCAGCCGAGGACGCCTGGCAACTGGACACCGACGGTCTCGACATCCAGCAGGTTGTGAAGAAGATCGTTGCCCGGGCCGGATGCCGTTGAGCGGCTTCAAAGACGCCCGGTTCCTCTACCGCTTAGGACGCTGGTTGGGGCGGTTCTGCTTCCGAACCTTTGGCCGGCTGGAGGTTGCCGGGGTGGAATGCGTGCCCCAGTACGGCCCGCTGATCGTTGTCTGCAACCACTTGTCCTCGAACGACCCGCCCCTGTTGGTGGCCGCGATACCCAGACCCCTGTTCTTCATCGGCAAGCAGGAGTTGTTCGGCAACCCCGTGTCCCGCCACTTGATGCGGGCATTTCACGTATCGCCGTTCAACCGGTCGTCCGCCGGGATTGACGCCATGCGGACCCTGATGCAGAATCTTGAGCGCGACAGGGCGGTGGTAATCTTCCCGGAAGGTACCCGAAGCCCCGACCACACCATGAAGAAGGGTATGCTGGGAGTGGTCTATCTGGCGTTGAAATCTCAAGCGCCCATCCTGCCGGTGGCGGTGACAGGCACCCATACCTTCCCTCTGTGGCGGATTCCATTCCCCTTCCGGCGGATCAAGGCCAGCATCGGGCCGCCCTTCACCCTGCCGGTGATCGAGGGCAAGCCCAGCAGAGCGGTGATGTCCAGCCTGCTGGACATGGTGATGGGCCGCGTCGCCGATCAATTGCCGCCGGAATTCCGCGGCGTCTATGGTGGCAAAACCGTCCGCGGACCGGCTAAACCGAGAATTTGATCTAAAACCGTTGCTAAAAATTTACACCAAATAGTTACCGGGAGAGATTTATGCAGCAGGCATCCAAATTCGGCATCTACTTGAACGCTCAAGATAATCAGGTGGTGCGCATCAACTCGCCATATTGGATCCCGGAGGAACCTGACTGGGTCTTCCTGACCAACGAAGTCAACGCCACTTTGCTCAATATCCGCGAGATGGCCCAGGAGAAGGGCCTCTCCAAGGACTCCGGGGCCATCACCTGGGGCACCATCCCTCTCAAGGACTAGTTTCTAAACGATGCTGACACAGAGGGGCGGCTAGATGCAGACCGGCCCGGTGGAGGACCTGCAGGTACGGCAGCGGCTGGAGGCCCTGGAGGAGAACCTCTCTCCATACGCCAGCCGTTCCAGTCGTTCCTTGGGCCGCGAGCGGTCTGAGACACCATCTCCCCTGCGTACCGAGTACCAACGCGACCGCGACCGGATCATCCACACCAACGCCTTCCGCCGTCTGAAGCACAAGACCCAGGTTTTCCTGGCTCCCTCCGGCGATCACTACGTCACCCGGCTGACCCACACTCTGGAAGTGGCCCAGGTCGGCCGCACCATCGCTAGGGCGCTGAACCTGAACGAGGACCTGGTCGAAGCCATGTCGTACGGCCACGACCTTGGCCACACGCCCTTCGGACATTTGGGCGAGGAGACGTTGGACCAAGTCTATTCCGAGGGCTTCACCCACAGCGCTCAGAGCCTGCGTATCGTTGAACGATTGGCCAGAGAAGGCGAGGGATTGAACCTAACCTGGGAGGTCCGCCAGGGGATAGTCTCTCACTCCAAACCCAGGGGTGATTTTCTGGACATCGAGCTGGATGAGTCACTGACTTTGGAAGCTCAGGTCCTGCGGCTGGCCGACTCGGTGGCCTATCTGAACCACGATATCGCAGACGCCATCAGGGCCGGCATGCTGAAGGTGGAAGACCTGCCGGAACGGGCCAACCGGGTGTTGGGGACGACCCATTCCCAACGGATCAACTCCCTGGTCACAGGCATCGTCCAGGCGTCGTGGCCCGCGTCCGGGCTGGCGGATGAGCCGCCGGACGAGAAGCCGGTGATCGGCATGGACCCGGAGGCCCGGGAGGCCATGGTGGAGTTGCGGGAATACATGTTCCGAAATCTCTACCTGCCCCTGGGGAAGACCAGGCAGTCCGAGGTTGGCCGCGAAGTGGTCAAGCTGCTCTACCACTATTTTGTGGACAATGCCGAGGAGATACCGCCGCCCTACTTCAGTCCCGGCGTCGAACCGGACCGGGCCGCGGTGGACTATGTAGCCGGCATGACCGACCACTACGCCATCCGCCAAGCGGAGAAGCTGCAACCCGGCATCACCCAGGGGGCCTTTCAAAGCGTTCCCCTAGAGTAAAAAGCCTCTTCCCGCCCGGCATCTAGACATAACGATCGGGGTTTGCCTTTAGCTCCTTAAGGAATTCTTCGACAGAATGTTCCAGGTCAAGCCCCGGTTTCCAGCCCCATTCCCGCCGGGCGTTGCTGTCATCCACCCTTCGGCCAATATCGTCTAGAATCGGTTGCAGTTCTGGGTCCGGCTGGAATTTGATCTGCGCGCCAGGTATCTTGGCCCGGACGACATCCGCCAAATCGGCGGCGCTGGGAGTAGGTGTAATCCCAGTCAACACATAGTTGACCGTCTTGATCTTTTCCACCGGCGCTTGTCCAAGTTCCACGATCGCCCGGGCGGACTCCGTGAAATACATAATTGGGATGCGGGTCTCAGGCGTCACCCAGATGGTGAAAGGGTTTCCCTTGGCGCACTCTTCAATGACCCCTGGATTGTACTGGGCTACCCCCGGAGTCCTGATTCCTGGTCCCAATACGCTAGGGTACCGAATCCCTCTAAAATCGATTCCATATTTTCTCTTGTAGAAGCGTCCCATGTTTTCCGCGAACACTTTAGTCGCGCCATAAAATAGCAGCGGGTGTTGGACCGTGTTGTCATCGATGAAGTCTTCCTTGATATCAGCGCCATAAACGCCAAGGGAACTGGTGAACAATACCTGGGAGACGTCGAACAACCTTGCCGCTTCCAACACGTGAAAGGTTCCGAGTGCATTGGCCTGAATCGCGCCGGCCGGGTCCGCATCAGATGGGACACTTAGCATCCCGCCCATATGATAAATAACGTCGGGCCTCGTCTTCTTTACAGCATTCAGCACGTGACTGAAAATGCCCAGGTCTCCGGCGATTCCCTCAACGTGATCTGCCACATCCGCCAACTTCGGCGTGGAAGGGTTTCTGCTGAAGACGACCGGTTTCTCCCCCTGTTCTAGCAGGAGCCGCACGACCTCCACACCCATGAGACCGCTTCCCCCAGTGATCAAGCTAGTCAAAATAGCCTCCCGGGCTGGTCATGAGCTTTTTACCTGAGGACCTAGCCCTTGAACGACGGCATGACCTCTTCGGCGACGATACTCAGTTGGTCTTTGAAGACTTCCAGGGGCATCCCCATCACCGCGGCGATGTTGACCCTCTCCACCCCTGGGTATTTCTCCTCGATCGACTTGAAGCGTTCGACTACGTCCTCCGACGTGCCGCAGACCCAGGACCCTGCTTCCACCGCTTCCTCCAACGTGGGAAGTTTAACTCCTGGGGTCTGGCCCTTGTTGATCACCGAGGCGTTCTGCTCGTCGGTCATGGGCATGACGCCCAAGGGGCCGGCGAACTTCATGGCCTCTTCGAAATAAGGACGGGCCTGTTTGATGGCCTTCTCTTTGGTCTCGGCGATGAACATACGGAAGCCCAAGGCCACGTCTTCGCCCAGCACAGTCTCCTTTCCGTACTTCGCGCGGGCCGATTGCAGCATCTTCAACTTCTCGTCCAGGGCCGCGTCCGGGTTATTGGCGATCAGCGGGTTGATGCCCATCTTCGCCATGAAGTCGATCCCCCTGGGGTTGGCGCTGACCAACGGCTGCCAGATCTCCACCGGCTGGGTCACCGGACGGGGCACCAACGTTAGCTCCTTGAGCTGGTAGCCGCGGTAGGGGACCTCCGGGGGCAACTGGTAATGCTTTCCATGGTGCGAGAATCTCTCCTGGGTAAAGGCTTTGGTGATGACCTCCAACTGCTCCTCGAATAGCTCCCGGTTGGCGTCTGAGTCCAGCATGGGCGCGCCGAAGGTCTCCACCTCCCTGGTGTGGTAGCCGCGGCCCACGCCGAAGATGATCCGGCCCTTGCTCAGAACATCGGCCATGGCGAAGTCTTCGGCCAGGCGAAGGGGATGCCACATGGGAACGATGTTGAAGCCGCAGCCAAACTTTAACGTCTTGGTTTGGGTCGAGAGATAAAGGCCAAGCATGAGCAGGTTTGGAATCGCTTCGTACCCTTCCGGCTGAAAATGGTGTTCCGCCATCCAGAACTCCTGGTAGCCCAGCTTCTCCAGGTGCTTGGAGATGTCCAGGGCCCAGTCGAAAGTCTCAACCAATTGGTCGTTGGTGTACCACCGGTCATTGGCCGGCGTACCCTCCAGCCCGATATTTTCGTCTACCACATGGCCGGCATAAGAAGCGGAAAAGTTGTGGATCATTCGGTTACCCTCTGTTTGCGAATAGGTTGAGGCCCCGCTGCTGGGGCCTCAATCGAATTTTGCCTCTGCGTTCTTCGGCGTTCCGCCAGCCGTTATTCCTTGGGCACTTGGCTGGGCGCCGGGTTGACCAGTTCGATGCCGATGGTCACGGGGAACACCCGCACCAGTTCCTCCACGGTCCAGATGCCATCCTTCTGTATCGTCCTCACCGGCTCGGGTTCGTTGAGCAGGGTCACCAGACCCTCGGTTACGTGGAAGACGTGGCCGTTGACGTGGGCCGCGTCGTCGGAGGCCAGCCAGGCCACCATGGGAGCGACGTCGTCGGCCCCGCCCCGGAGCGTCAGCGCGGCGCCGGTGCTGATGCCACGGGCGGCGCGCAGTTCCCGGGCGTCGTCGGGGATGCTGCCGATCATCCTGGTGGCGGCGCTGGGTGAGATGGCGTTGGCGGTCACGCCGTAACGGCCCATGTCCCTGGCGACCACCCTGGTGAACCCGGCGATGCCGTCCTTGGCCGCGCCGTAGTTGGCCTGACCGGAGTTGCCGTACAGCCCCGTGGTGGAGCTAAAGGTGATAATCCGGCCCGAACGTTGCTGCCGGAAGATAACGCTGGCGTTCTTCACGACCGAGAAGGTCCCCTTGAGGTGAACGGCGATCACGTCGTCCCATTCCTGTTCGGTCATGTTGAAAATCATCCGGTCCCTGAGTATCCCAGCCACCGTGACCACGATGTCCAACTTTCCGAAGCTGTCCAGGGCGGTCTGGACGATCTTCTCGCCGCCGGCCATGGTGGCAACCGATTCCAGGCAGGCCACCCCGTCTCCGCCGTCGGCTTTGATCTCGTCCACCACCTGTTGGGCGAAGGACGAATCGGCGCCGGTGCCGTCCACGTTGACCCCGGGGTCAACCACCACCACCTTGGCTCCTTGGGCGGCCATCAGCTTGGCAACCCCCCGGCCGATGCCGCGGCCCGAGCCGGTTATGATCGCCACTTTGTCTTTCAGCAGGTCAGCCATCAGATTATCTCCATCTGGTTACTTGTCATTTTCTTGCGCCGGGGTTGGACCCTTGGACCCGCTCCCACAGCAGAGTATTTGTTAGGTCAGCCCTGGCCCCTTTAATGGGCTGGGTATTCAGGCGCAATCTCTCGCCTTCAAACTCATAGTTCCTGATCTGGACATCGCCGATCCAATTTGGGAACAGGGCGCTCTCCACACGATGGGTAACTTGGCCGTTGGCCTCGTCCACCTCGTAGGTCCCGTAGTAGGCGATGTATCCTTCAAACGCCGTTTTTATCTCTTCGGCGGTGCCTTTCAGCAGGTTTCCCGACTGGAACCCCGGCCTGCCGCTGCCGGCGATCTGGCCGGAGAAGTTGCCGTGTCCGTCGTACATCAACTGGCCCTCTGGTTCTTTGCCATAGGGATAGCTGATGCGGCCGTCGGACCACTTGCCGTAGCACTCCAGCAGCCGCCAGGTGCCGGCAAACTTATCGCCAGCCACGTCCGTCTCTACTCCCTGGCCGGGGCCGGGTTGAAGATATCCTTGGTCAGGACGTCGCGGGCCATGACGGCCAACTTCTCAAGGTCCCAGGTGCCGGACGGTTCGTAGATGGCCTTCTGGGGCCGGGGCTGGGACACCAACGAGATGGTGTCGCCATAAACCAGAAAGATCTGGCCGTTGATGTTATCGGCGAAATCGGTGGCCAGATAGCATACGAAGGGCGCGATGTGGTCGGGGTCCAGGTTGGCCAGGTCTTCCTCGCCGGCGATGGGGGCCACGCCGCTGCGGGCCCGTATCTCCGCGGCGCTGCCGGGGATGTCCGCGATCATGCGGGTGCTGGCCCGGGGCGCTATCGAGTTGACGGTTACCCCATAGCGGCCC
Organism: Chloroflexota bacterium; assembly: GCA_022570905.1. Lineage (GTDB taxonomy): Bacteria > Chloroflexota > Dehalococcoidia > Lucifugimonadales > UBA3495 > UBA9611. The sequence goes on along the minus strand of JACZYV010000017.1, from coordinate 5,839 downwards.
ATGTCCTTGGCCACGACCTTGGTGAACCCGGCGATGCCGGACTTGGCGGCGCCATAATTGGCCTGGCCCGAGTTACCCATGAGACCGGACTCGGAGCTGAATGTGATGATGCGGCCGGAGCGTTGCTGGCGCATCAGGATACTGGCGTTCTTCACCACGGTGAAGGTCCCCTTGAGGTGAACGGCGATCACGTCGTCCCACTCCTGTTCCGACATATTGAAGATCATGCGGTCTCGAAGGATCCCGGCACAGGTGACGACGATGTCCAGCTTGCCGAAATTATCGACGGCAGACTGGACGATCTTCTCGCCGCCTTCCATCTCGGTGACCGACTCCATGCAGGCGACGGCGTTGCCGCCCGCGGATTTGATCTCCGCGACCACCTGGTCAGCCACGGATTGGTCGGCCCCGCTGCCGTCCACGTTCACGCCGGGGTCAACGACCACCACGCTGGCGCCTTCCGCGGCCATCATCTTGGCGATGCCACGGCCGATGCCACGACCGGAGCCGGTTACGATGGCCACCTTGCCATTCAACATTTCCGCCATTCTTGCCTCCCTGGGCTTGGGTTAAATTTGGGCAGAAAAAACTGCCCCTTAGTGCTAAACGATCGTGGGAAATCGAGGGCCGGGAACTTAACGCAAGGGCAGCGCTACCGTCGCCGACCCAGGGGTGGTCTTCTCGCCGTCTTTGTTCTCGAGCCATATCTCGCAGTCGACCAGATTGACGCCCTTCTCCTCATATTTGCGGGTCACAACGCCCTTGGCCGTAACCGGAGAGCCGGGAATGTCCATGCCCCGGTACTGACAGGCCAGGCGTTTCAGATCGCCATTAGGCCCCATCCACTTGGTCACCAGATGGCCAAGGAAGGCGTTCTTAAGTGCGCCGTGAAGGATCACATCATCCAGATCGTTGTTCTTGGCGAAATCCTTGTCGTAATGGATCTGATAGTAATCGCCCGATGCGCCGGCGTACTTCACCAACTGTTGGGTGGTCGGGTTCTTCACCACTGCCGGCAATTCCGTGCCTTCTTGTACATCGTCCCAATAAACCTGATCGGCCATACTAGGCTCCCGTCGCCGTTCCCGGCGGTTAAATATCTAAGGATTTAATATCTGATCGAAGTGCTGGTCTGGATCGCGGCAACCTGGTCGAACTGGTTGCGGTAGGTCACCACGACGGAGGTGATGATCATCAGGCCCATGCGTCCGGTGCGCTCGTTTATGTCGGCTATCTCAGCGACGGCCGTTATGCGGTCACCGGCCCGCACCGGGTGGAAATATTCCCAATCGCTTCCGCCGTCCAGCAACCGGGTGAAGGGCATATCAAATGGATAAGTAGGGCGGTCGACGCCCACAGAACGAAGGAATGTGGGCGGTGCGATCAGCCCGCCGTACCGGCTCTCCCGGGCCGCCTTCTCGTCATTGAAGACCGGATTGTCATCTTCGATGGCCTCGGCGAACTTGATTATCGCGCCTTTCTCCACTTCCATGGTGCGGGCGGCGCTCTTCTGGCCGATGGCTTGCTGGCGCATTTCCTCGGTCAAAAATGACTCGGGAGTAGTCACGAAATACCTCCTGTTCCAGTGCAGAGAAAGTCTACAAGTCGCCCTCTGAGGTGTCAAGAATCTGCGGCGGCTTGGGCTCGCCGATCCCCGCAGCCAGACCGGTGGAGATCATTGGACAGGCACGCCACGCCGATATATAGTTTGGAGGATTTTCTCTCCAGTCCGGTATCCAGGCACGCTTTCCCGCCTGAGACCCACCCCCCCTGCCAGCAGCCGGTTACCGGGCATTTTCCCTGGAGCCTTTACCATGGAATACGGTTTTTACCTCCCCAACAGCGGCCCCGCCGCCGAGCCCGATGCGCTGGTGAACATCGCGAAACTGGGTGACCGGCTGGGCTTCTTCTGCATGGTGATGCCCGACCACATCCTGCAGCCCAATCAGGTGAACTCCACCTATCCCTACAGCCTGACCGGCGACATCCTGGCGGCCGGACAATCGGGGGACGGCGAGTGGCCGGAACAGGTAACTACCCTGGCCTTCCTGGCCGGCGTCACCCAGCGCATCCGCCTGGTAACCAGCGTGATGATCATCCCCTACCGCAACCCCATACTCACCGCCAAGATGCTGGCCACCCTGGACATGCTCTCCAAGGGCCGGCTGATCCTGGGCGCCGGCGTCGGCTGGATGGAAGAGGAGTTTGAATTGCTGAACGCCCCTCCCTTCGCCGAACGCGGGGCCGTGACCGATGAATATCTGCGGGCTTTCATCGAGCTTTGGACCAAGGACGACCCCAAGTTCGAGGGCAAGTACGTGAATTTCTCCGGCATCACCTTCCTGCCCAAACCGGTCCAGAAACCCTATCCCCCCATCTGGATCGGCGGACAGAGCAAGCCGGCCATCAGACGCGCCGCCCGAATCGGCGACTGCTGGCACCCGGTGGGAGCGATACCCGCCGCCCCCCTGGAACCGGAAGAGCTGGCTGAAAACCTGGTGCTCCTGCGCCGGTATGCCGAGCAGGCCGGCCGGGACCCGTCTGAGATTCAAGTCTCGGTGAAGGCCCCACTGTACGACTCCGGGGATTCCAGCGGCCCCCGGCGCCGGTTCAGCGGCTCGCCGGACGAGGTCTGCCAGGATGTCCAGACCTACGCCGACGTGGGAGTTACCCACCTGATATTCGACTTCCGCGCGGCCGACCCCCACCAGACCGAGGACCGCATGGCCCGGTTCGCCGAAGAGGTCATGGCCGTCACCTGAACCAACCGGCCGCGGATCACTTATCTTTTCACGCCAGGAGGCGCCCCATGGAATCTCTGAACGAACGCTATGAAAAGGGCCAGGCCATGCGGTCACTGATGGCGCAGGGCGACCCCAGTCATTACACCCTGCCCGGCATCGACCAACTGGCCCCGGACTTGAAACGGATCATCAACGAGGCCCTGTTCGGCCAGATCTGGGCCCGGCCCGGACTGGACCCCAAGCACCGCTGCATGGTCACCATTTCAGCGCTGACGGCCAGCGGACATCTGCCCCTGCTGCGCCGCCACATCGAGCGCGGGCTTAACCTGGGCCTGACACCGAAGCAGGTGGTGGAAGTGTTCGTTCAACTCACCTTCTATGTGGGAGTGCCGGCCGTGGAAGCCGCCATGCGCACCACCAAGGATATCTTCGAAGAGCGCGGCTTGGAATTCACGCCGACCGAGGTCTACGACACCAGCCTGTCGGCCGACGAACTATATGAGATCGGCAAGAAGAGCTTCCAACAGAACATCGGCGAATCAACCCTCTATCCGGTGGAAGACACCGATTCCATCGAGATGGAGTTGGGTCGGCTGATCGACGAATACCTCTGGGGCGCAATCTACACCCGGCCAGACCTGGACCCGCAAAGCCGCGCTATCTGTTCACTGGCCGCCATGACCGTGATGGGCCAATACGACCGCCAGATACGCCGCCGCATCGAAGGGGCGCTCAAGGTTGGGGTAACTCCCCAGCAGGTCATGGAGTTGTTCATGCACCTGATCCTCTACGGCGGTTACATCAACTCCCGCACCGCCATGCGCGTGGCCCGTTCGGTTTTCAAGGAACAGGGCCTAAGCGCCTAGACCGAACTCTTAGAACAACCGCCCAAAAGTTACCCGGAGCAGCGACATGAAACTGCGTCTTGACGACGGCATCGAGCTTTTCTACACCATCGACGACTTCACCGACCCCTGGACCGAACCGGAAACGGTGGTGATGCACCACGGCATGGCCAAGAGCCACAAGATGTGGTTCGGCTGGGTGCCCATCATCGCCCGGCGCTACCGTGTTATCCGCTTCGACATGCGGGGCATGGGCCTATCGGACGTGTCCGGACCGGAGCACTCCTGGACCCTCGACAGCTTCACCGATGACCTGAAAGAGTTCGTCGACAAGATGGAGTTGGAGAAGTTTCACCTGATCGGCGAGACGGTGGGTGGTTCCATCTCCATGAATTTCTCCGTCAACAACCAGGAACGGCTGCACTCCCTCACGGTCTGTACCTCTCCCACCAACTTCGACTCCCACCACAAAGAGAGCGCGGAACTCATCGAGCGCGAGGGGATGAACGTGTGGGTGGAAGAATCCATCGGGCGACGGTTGGACCCGCAGATCGTTGACCCGGCCTATATCCGCTGGTACGCCGAGCAGATGAAGGCCACTCCAGCCCACGTGGTGGCTGGTTTCCAGGCGAATGCCAGCGGGGACATCGGCCCCCTGTTGAAGGACGTTCAAACCCCCATGTTGATGCTGGCGGCGGCCAACCTGCGGGAGGAAGTACTGGGGGACTTCAGGGGCGCCGCGGACCTGTTCCCCAACGGCCGCAAGGTGATCTTCCCCGGCGTTTACGGCTTCGTCCAACACATCATGCCGGTGCCCTGCGCCAGGGTCTGGCTCGACTTCGTCGACAGCTTGAAAGTTTCGTAGACACAGGACTCGCATTTGCCCGATGAAGGACCAAATTCGGTAGACCGGCCCAGCAGCGGACTCTGGGGCCGGTTTGGAATCGCGGAACTGCTGCGGCAGGAAGGCAGCCCCTACCTGCTGGACCCCAAATTCCGCCGGCACTACCGGCAATATATTTTCCAGGCGTTGCTGGCCACGGCGGCCATGGCGCTCATCCTGCTGTTCGTTGATTCGCTGTCGACCGCGGCCATCGCCGCCGGCCTGGGCTCGAGCGTGGTCGGAATCTTCATCAACCCCTCAGGAACAACATCACGGCTGCGCGCGGTCGTCGGCGGGCACACCATGGCCCTGCTGATCGGTTCGGCGTTTTCTTTCGTCCTTTTCGCGGGGTCCGCGGACGGGGGTATGGAATCGTTCATCGCCAACCACAGCCAGTACCTGGACCTGGCCATGGCCTTCTCGGTGGGGCTGCTGATCCTGGTGATGGCGGTTACCGACACGGAGCACCCGCCCGCCGCCGGTATCGTCATCGGCATGACCAGCCGGCAGTGGACGCCTGAGGTGTTCTGGGCAATCCTTGGGGCCCTGGCCCTGCTGGCGGTGATCAAGCTGGTCTTGCGGCAGCATCTACGCGATCTCCTGTAGGCGTCCGGCCGCAGCCGTTTGACGGAGACTGCAGCGACTCGTTGACCGGCGGGAACCGGCGGAATACAATCCGGCCTGTCCGCCCGTGACCCTTTCCCCGGAGCGTTTAAATGCCCGTCGCCCTCAGCCGTTCCTACGCCCGTTTCGTTTCCTCTCTCGAATACGGCCAGCTGCCGGACCAAGTGGTGGACAAGCTCAAGGCCTCTATCCTCCACGCCATGGTGGTGTCCATCATCGGCGCGCAGACCCATCACGGCGAAGCAGCCATCGCCTTGATCAAAGAGGAGGATTCCAAACCTGACGGAGCGACGATCCTGGTGGACGGGACAAAGGCCACGCGGGGCGGCGCGGCCTTTGCCAACAGCAAGCTGATGCACGCCACCAACCAGACCGATTCCTACCGGATGCTGATCCACCCCGGCCCCTGCATCATTCCCGCCGCGCTGGCCACCGCCGAGCTCTCCGGTGCGTCGGGCCAGGCATTCATCACCGCCTTGGCGGCCGGCTATGAGGTTGAGTCACGCATCGCCGGTGACTTTATACCCACCACCCAGGCCCGTGGGTTCCGCTGCAGCCCCATCTATGGAACGCTGGGAGCGGCCATCACCACCGGCAAACTGCTGGGCCTGAATGAAGACCAGTTGGTGACCGCCCTGGCCCTGGCCTGCACCTTCGCCGCCGGCACCACGGAAGGTCCCAGGGTCAGCGGGCGGGAGATGAGGTACCACAAGCATCAAGCCACTCGCAGCGGCATCACGGCC
>JACZYV010000151.1:0-7521 GCA_022570905.1 Chloroflexota bacterium | reverse complement strand
TAGAGTCCGGCTACTGATTCAATGAACTCCTTGGGCGTTTTACCTTTCAGCGAGCTGTGGGGCCGGACCTCGTTGTAGTCCAACCGCCAGTTCTCTATGATCTCCCTAGCCTGCCTCACGCTCACGAACCAGTTGGTGTTCAAACATTCATCTCGCAGCCGGCCGTTGAAGCTCTCGGCAAAGGCGTTCTCCACCGGCTTGCCGGGACAGATGAAGTTCAACTTGACTCCCCTGCGATAGGCCCACTCGTCCATGGCCTTGCCTGAGGTGGACCCCATTAGTTGGACAGGTTTGGTGCGAAGTTAAGTGAGAGTCCCGCCGTCTTCCCCATGATTGGCAATGCTCCGGTTGGTGACCTCCTAGTACTTGCTTGCAATAATCAGCGTTATTCAATCCGCTCATGGTGAGCCCGTCGAACCACCGCTTGGGTTGAGATTGCTCTCCGCCATGTGCATGACTTATGCGCATCCTTCGACACGCTCAGGACGAACGGAGAAACCGTCGCTGCCCTTCCTGGTGACCCTGTTGCCGTTGGTGGTGAGCTCAGACCGCAGTCGAGCGCCGATTCTATCGAGCGTCCTCCCCGATATATCGGGGGACTTGTCGAGCCACGCTACTAGTCCAGAATCACTATCGCTTCAACCTCCACGTCCAGTCCCGGCTCGGCCAGGGCGCTGATCTCGATCAGGGAGTTGGCCGGATACTGCTCCTGGAAATGCTTGGCGAATAGCGACCTCTGCTCCTGGGAGTCGAGCTGGTAGTCGGCGATGCTGGTCACGAAGCAGGTCAACTTGGCGAAGCTGCCGGGCCCGGCGCCTTCCGCCGCGGCCACAGCAACGAGACGGCCCAACGTCACGTCCAGCTGCTCCATCATGGACTTGCCCTGTGCGTCTGTGCCCCGGGCTGTACACCCGGAGATGAACATCGTATTGCCCGCTATGACGGCCCGGCTGTAGGTGGGACCCGCGGGCGCGATGTCCGGATACTGCTTTCGTTCCAATGCCATCTTGTCCTCCTGATCGCTAGATCGATACTTATTTCAATGAGTTGGATTCTAATCAAATCTCGAGACCGAGTCACCATACGGTCTAGCACGACGCATACTTAGCCCCTATAATTCGGGAGTCCCATCAGGCGGGTGTAGCTCAGTGGTAGAGCTCCAGCCTTCCAAGCTGGCCATGTGGGTTCGATTCCCATCACCCGCTCCACTTCGCAAACCAAAAGAGGTCCCTCCCGATTGATCGGGACGGACCTCATATTTTTTCTGATATTAAGCCGGGCTCTCAACCCGCCAGCAGGCTCCTGGCCGCCTCCCGCACCGCTTCCCCGTCCAGCGCCACCTCGTACTTGCCGTCATCCATCTTTCTGAAAGCATCGTCGTTGTTGAAGCTCTTCAGCAATTCCGCCACCGCCTCTTCCCGCCTTTCTTCGGGGATCTCCACCGGCCGGCCGGACTCGCCCAGGTGACGGTTGATCTCATGGGTGATCAGCTCTGCTTCAACATACCGTTGCTGAATCAGGTTGATCTCGCCCAGGTGCTCGCCCAGGTAACACCCGCCAAACTGGATGGACTCGCTGTGACGCCCTTCGAAGTCGCCTTCGCTGCGGTACTTGGGCTCCAACTCTTTGGCCTCCAGGTAGTCCCGGATCTCCTGGTCTTCGGGGTCCGGGTTCTCCAGGTTGGAGATCATGACGACGGTATACATGAAGAAATCGGCCGGCTCTACTTTGATGATCACCTGGAGTCCTCCAGAAAACGCGGTTGCGCCGCCCGCCGGCGCCTAGCGGCCCACCGCCTCTAGGATGCGGTCCACATGGAATTCTCCCTGTTCCAATGTTTTGTCATCGATGCCGTTCATTACCTCGATCACGGCGTCGTTGTAGGGAGTCGGGATGGACACCTCAAGGCCCTTCTGAGCGACTAAACCGTTCATAAAATTAATCTCCGAGCGCCGGCCCTTTTTAACGTCCTGGGCCATGGACGCCAGCCAGTTGACCCGGCCTCCGTGAGAGGCCATGTGGGCGTCAAGTTCCTCGAACACGTCCCCCTTATCGGCGTCGGCCCAGGTCTCGGCGGGCAGACCCTGGATGCCAACCACGTTCAGGCCCATGGCCAAGCCAACCTTGGCGGCTTCCTTGGCCAGGTTGATGCGGATCACGCGGCAGCGGGGGTCTTCGGCCATCTGCTGCGAGCCGAGTCCAGTTGAGGCGGAGAGTCCGTTGCCCATGGAGTTCTGGCAGAGCTTGGCCCAACGCTCGCCCCAGAGGTTATCGGTGGCGTAGGCCCCGTCGATATTATCCAGGAGCGCGGCCACTTTCTCGGCGCGGGGCGTGATGCGCCCGTCCTGTTCCCCGACACGGAACACTGTGTGACCCGAGTCCCGGCCCACCGCGCCGCCGCGGGTGACGAGGCCCGGCTCCCACAGCGCAACCTCGATGTGAGAAGCGATGCACCCAAGCTGCCGCGTGGGCCCTACGATCTCGCCCATGGGGACGTCGTTCCAGCAGTTCTGCAGAGAGACGAAGAAGCCGTCGTCCCGCACGTAACGCTTGATGAAATGGGTGGCCCACTCGGTGTCGTAGGACTTCACCGAGATAAAGACAAAGTCGAACGGCTCAGAGATGTTTTGGGCGTCGGTCAGGTGCATGGCCTTCACCGGCACGGTGAACGGACCCTGGCTGCCGGTGACCTGGAGGCCGTCCTTACGCATCTTCTCCACGTGCTCCGGCCACATGTCCACGAAGGTCACATCTTCGCCGATCTTGCTCAAGAAGGCCCCAACGTAGCTGCCCAGCGCGCCGGCGCCCATGATTCCGATCTTGTCGCCCATCTCGTTTCTCTCCTGTGCCAGGCGGCTCCGGCTGCTCCGGTTGCTTACGAAGTCCCCAGGTGGGCCAACTTGACGTTGTAGATCTGGTCCAAGGCCTGAATCTCTTCCATCACCTCAGGAGGCATGGGGTCGTCCAGCCCGATCACCATCATGGCCCGGCCCCTGAGGGCCAAGCGCCCCACTTCCATGAAACTGATATTGATGTTGTGGCGGCCGGCGATCATGCCCACGGCGCCGATGGAACCCGGCTGGTCCTGGTTGTCCACGAACAGCAGATAGGGCGTGGTGGGAACGATGTCCAACCAGTAATCGTCGATCTTCACGATATGGGGCTCGTTCCGCAGCGATGTCCCTGCCAGCGTGATCTTGCCTTCGCTGGTCTCGATAGTGGCACTGATCATGCTGGAGTACTCACGGGCCGAGGTATTGTGCTGCTCGGTTATGTTGAGGCCACGTTCCCTGGCCAATACCGGCGCATTGATCAGGTTCACCTGCCCCGTGGTGATTGGCTCCAAAAGCCCGGCTAACACGGCCGCCTGCAGCGTGCGGGTGTCGTGCTCGGCGATCTCCCCTTCATAGCTGATTGTGATGCCCAGGAATTGGCCTTCCGCCAGGTGGGTCAACAGTTTGCCCACCACGGTGGCCACCGGCATATAGGGGGCCAGGACCGCATGCACCTCTGGGGGTACGAACGGGGCGTTGACCGTGTTTCGGGCCGGTTCCCCGTTCAAAACCATCAGGACCTGCTCGGCGGCCTCGATGGCAACCTCCCGTTGGGCCTCTTCGGTGGAGGCGCCCAGGTGGGGCGTCACCACGACTTTTGGGTGCCCGATCAGTTCTTTGTTCTCCGGCGGTTCCTGGGCGAAGACGTCCAGGGCGACACCGCCCAATTGGCCCGATTCCAACCCGTCCAGGATCGCCTGCTCGTCCACCAACTCGCCACGCGCCACGTTGATCAGCCGCGCTCCAGGCTTGAGCAGGCCCACCTCTTTGCTGCCGATCATGTGACGGGTGCCGTCGGTCAAAGGAGTGTGCAGGGTGATGAAGTCTGAGCGGGCCAACAGCTCTTCCAACGAGACGAGATCGACGCCCATGCGCTTGGCGTAGTCCGGGGATACAAATGGGTCGTACGCCACCAACCTCATATCGAAGCTCTGGGCGCGGTGGGCCACTTCCGAGCCCACCCGGCCCAGTCCGCAGATGCCCAGAGTTTTGTTGCGGACCTCAACGCCCATGAAGGCGCTGCGTTTCCACTCGCCGGACTTCAGTGACTGGTGGGCCATGGGCACGTTCCTGGACAGGGCCAGCATCAGAGCCAAGGTGTGCTCGGCCGCGGCCACGGTGTTGCCCGTGGGAGCGTTGACCACGGCGATGCCGGCGCTGGTGGCCGCGTCCAGGTCAATATTATCGACTCCGATTCCGGCACGGCCGACCACCTGCAATTTCTTGGCGGCCTTGATGACCTCTTTGGTCACCTTGGTCTCACTGCGGACCAACAAGCCGTTGTACTGGCTGATCACGGCCAGCAGTTCCGGCGGTTTCATACCCGTTTTAACGTCTACCTCGGCGCGGGTCTTAAGCAGTTCAACACCCTCCGCGCCGATGGGGTCTGCTACCAGAATTTTGGGCATGCAAGTCTTCCTGATGTTTGATGGGTTTTTAACACCGCCAGGCTCAAGTTATGCTGCGTTCCAAGCCTGCTACGACGGCGAATAAACTATAGCACAATCAATGTCAAACGGCGGCAGGTATATGGGCTCGCAGTCTGCTTGACCCCAATGCCGCCGCAGGCTAGGATAGGCGCTGACCAGAGGCCGCCCGCGCTCAATTGGACCATCGCCGCAGGTCCCTGTGCCACTGATCCCATCCGTTCTCCGCCGGCGCCAGACCCAAGCCTCAGCATCCCACAGGTGATTACATGTTCCTGATGCGGTTCACCGAACGCGCCTACACCAACTACACCGAAGAGGCCGTGAGAAACAGTCCCAACCAAGCGGTGCGGCTGACCTTCTCCAACAGCAACTTCGACCCCAAGGTCGGCGCCCGCCAGTACAGCGAGTACCTGGACGAGTACGAGTACTGCGAAGAGGCGGGTTTCGACGGGCTGATGCTCAACGAGCACCACAACACCCCCACCTGCCTGGGCGCAACGATGAACCTGGAAGCGGCCATCCTGGCCCGCACCACTAAGAAACCCAAGATAGTGCTTCTGGGAAATCCCCTGCCCACCTTTGAGAACCCCCTGCGCGTGGCCGAAGAACTGGCCGAGATCGACATGATCTCCAACGGACGGCTGGTGTCGGGCTTCGTTCGCGGCACCGGTGTGGAGAGCCTGGCCGCCAACGTGAACCCCCTCCACAACCGGGAGCGGTTCGAGGAGGCCCATGACCTGATCATGAAGATCTGGACCACGCCGGGCCCCTTCCGCTGGGAGGGCAAGCACTACCAATTCCGGGTGGTCAATCCCTTTCAGACTCCGTTGCAGAAGCCCCATCCGCCGGTGTGGATACCCGGCCTGGGCAGTCCGCAGACCCTGGTCTGGGCGGCCGAGCGAGGCTACCCCTACATCTACCTGGAGACCGACCCCCAAGGCACCCAGGACATGATGGACATCTACACCGAGACCGCCCGGGAGAACGGCTACGAGCCGGGCCCCGAGAATTTCGGCTACCTGTGCCGCATCCACGTGCAGGACACCGACGAGAAGGCCTACGAAGCGGGCAAGGGCTTCCTGACCGGCAATGTGGGCGTGGGCCGGGTCCCGGTGCCCAAGGACTACATGCTGCCAGTCGGCTACAGCGGAAACCGCAACGACCCCAGGGTGGCCAAATACCAGGGCCGCGTCCGCAAGGACCCCTTCCTGGGACTGGGTCTGGAAACCGCGTCCTACGACGAGATACTGGCCTCCAACCGCTGGATCGTGGGCAGCCCGGAGACCGTAGTCAGGAAGCTGCGGGAGGTGCTGTCGGTGGTTCGCCCGGGGATCCTGGGCGTCTGGACCAATGACGGCGACACCACCCATGCCGACACCATGCGCTGCCTGGAACTCATGGGGCAGGAAGTGCTGCCCGCCCTCCGTGAGATCGGCAAAGACCTGGAACTGACAGACCCGTTTCAAAAAGCGGCGGCGGCGGCCTAGCGGCCGGTAGCTGACAGCTATCAGCGGTCAGCTCTCGGGTTGGCTACACATAGAACATTCAGAACACAAGATTTACGAAAAAGGCCGGGCATCGCCCGGCTCAAGGCTGAAAGCTGACGGTCCCGATTCCATCGGGACTTTCAGCCTCCGAAGGAGAAAAAATGGTTGCCTTTACCGAAGAGATGGTGGACGTCGGCGGAGCCAAGGTCCACACCCTGAAGGGCGGCTCGGGGGAACCCCTGCTGCTGCTCCACGGCGCCGACGGGAACAGCGGTTGGCTTCGATTCGCCGACGCCCTGGCCGAGAAGTACACGGTTTACTACCCCTCCCATCCCGGCTACGGGAAATCGGACCGGCCCGACTGGCTGGAGACCATCCCCGACATGGCCTGTTTCTACACCTGGTACCTGGAAACACTTGGTCTGGAGGGCATCCGGACCATCGGTTTCGCCATGGGCGGATGGATCGCCACGGAGATCGCCGCCATGTGCAACCACTCATTCAGCAAGCTGATGCTGGTGGGCGCCGCAGGCATCAAACCCAACGTCGCCGAGATCACCGACATCTTTATCATCAGCCCCGCCCAGGTCCTGGAGCTGATGTTCCACGACCCCAGCCAGGCCCCCGAATACCAGGCGGTCTACGGCAGAGAGTTCACGCCCGAAGAGACCATGACCGCGGAATCCAACCGCGAGATGGCCGTGCGCCTCTGTTGGAAGCCCTACATGTACGACCGACGGCTCAGCAGCCTGCTGCAACGGGTCAAGATACCCACCCGCATGGTCTGGGGGCGGAACGACGCCATCGTCCCGCTGGAATGCGGCGAACTCTTCAAGAAGGCGATAAATGGTTCCGACCTGGTGGTCATCGACAACTGCGGCCACTCGCCCCAGGTGGAGAAACCCGAAGAATTTATCAAGACCACCCTGGATTTTCTGGCGTAATCTAGCTAACAGCTATCAGCAGTCAGCAGTCAGAAAAGCTGAAAGCTGACCGCTGACGGCTTTCTCCAAAGGAGAACAACTTGAGTCTGGACGTTTATTACTTCACCGAGATGCCCTACCACTACATCACCGATGAGCTTGCCGAGCAGTGGCCATCCCTGCGGCTAACCTTCCCCAACAGCTACTTCGACCCCAACAAGGCCACCGACCTGTTCAAGCGCTATCTGGACGAGTACCAGTACGCCGAGGAGGTGGGCTTCCAGGGGTTGATGATCAACGAGCACCACAACACCCCATCATGTATGGACGTTGAGGTGAATATCACCGGGGGCATCCTGGCCCGCCTGACCTCCAAGGTCAAGATATTGATGCTGGGCAACATGCTGCCCACCTCGGACAACCCGCCAAGGCTTGCCGAAGAGATCGCCATGTTGGACGTTATCTCCGGCGGCCGGATAGTTTCCGGTTTCGTCCGGGGCATCGGCGTGGAGACCTGGGCCAACAACACCAACCCGGTGCACAACCGGGAGCGGTTCGAAGAATGCCACGACCTGATAATCAAGACCTGGACCACGCCCGGCCCCTTCCGCTGGGAGGGCAAGCACTA
>JACZYV010000150.1:0-7645 GCA_022570905.1 Chloroflexota bacterium | reverse complement strand
TCGAAATTTGTTGTGATGCCATCGTAGTAGGGGGCAAACGGCGGCACATCGGGGAGATTCCTTATCTTTAAAAACGGGAAAATTCCGGGGTGGACCGCGGGTATAGGGATAACTCCCTATGCCGGGTTGGGACTAGGCGTCAAAGACCCGCCTCGGCGCAGTTTTTACGGCACACAGAGGTTCGCCGGAGGATTCGAGAAAGATCGCTTTGAGGGGAAACGGGACCAAAAATCCGTGGGTTTGTTTCGGGGTTTTATTCCGGGGGTTTATTCCAAGGAAGAGAGTCAGCCGGTTGCGTCGTTATTCATCGGCCTTCGCTGATCCTCCGGCATCTACTGTCACCGGCTTTTAATGATGCAGTTGCATCAGCGTGTTTGATGCAGGCGCTTCTTTCTCACCGCTCACCACATACGGTAAGGTTCGACCAATCCGGGCGTGCGAGGGAGATTGACCATAAAGCTCGGACTATTCCATCCGTTCAGCAATTTCGGCAACGTTCCCCAAGACCAGTTGTTCAACGAGGTGTTCGATGAAATCGGGTGCGGCGAGGAGTTGGGATTCGACTCGGCGTGGCTCCCCGAGCACCGATTCGCAATTTACGGGATGTTGATTTTGAAACCGGCTGGCATATCTAGTCCCAAACACGTGGAGGTCCGCTGATGGCAAGATACCATTTGACTAGCCGAAGAGTTCTTCTTTCCATACTTGGCGCCATTTTGTTGGTGATTGCCGTGGCCTGTGGTTCCTCTGCTACGGCGACCCCAAGGCCACCGCCAGTCGCAGCTCCGGGCACTACCGTGACCACCGGCGCGCCTACACCAGTCCCCGTTGCGACGACGGCTCCGGCGGGCAGGCCTAAGTTCGGCGGCAACATCCGCATGGCGGCTTACGCCGACACCAAGGACTGGGACCCCCTGGGTTCGTCCTCCCTTTCCAGCATCCAGGCCTACTCACAGCTGTACAACCAACTCGTCCAGTTCGACACCGTGGATACCGGCAAGGTGGTGTGCGACCTGTGCCGCGACTGGCAGGTCAGCAACGACGGCCAGACCTTCACCTTCAACCTCCGTCCCAATATTAAATGGCAAGACGGCCGAGACCTGACCGCCGAAGACGTGGCCTTTAGCATGGCGCGGTATATGGATCCCGAGGTGTCCATCGGCCGTTCCGGCCTATTCCGCAACTACACCAAGACGGTTGAGGAAAACGGCGTCCGTGCCTTGGACAACGACACCGTGGAGTTCAACCTGTCCTTTGCCTCCGGCGCCTTCATGAAGTTCCTGGCCCTGGACTACGCGAAAGTCCTCCCCAAGCACCTGCTGGAGCAAGATATAGACCTGAACCTGGCGGAAAATATCATCGCCAACAGTTCGGGGTCCGGACCATTCATGCTGACCGAGTACCAGCGGGGCAACAGCTACTCCGTGATCAAGAACTCCAACTACTTCAAAGAGGGACGGCCCTTCTTCGAAAGCATCGACCACTTCATCATCGTCGATACCGGCACGCTGACCGCTCAGTTCAAGGGCGGCCAGTTGGAGATGATGAACGGCGGATTCTCCAACCTGGGCCCCATCGAGTACCTCCAGTTGGACGCGGACACCAAGGGCAGTTCCAATGGGCACATCACCGCCCACGAACTCCCCGGCACCTTCAACGTTCTCCTGATGGTCAACCTGAAGAAAGAGCCATTCGACGACATCCGGGTGCGCAAGGCCATCTACCTGGCCCTGGACCGGCAGCAGATCAACGACCTGCTGCAAGACAATACCGCCGCGGTTCCCTGCCCCATGATGAACATGGGTTATAGCTTCGAAGAGTGCGCCACCTGGCCCGGTCTCCGGCCCAAGGACACCCCCGGCGGGCAGGCGGACATCGCGGAGGCCAAGCGGCTGATGGCGGAGGCCGGCTACCCCGATGGGTTCAGCGCCAGTTACGACACCCGGCAGGTGAGTAACTACCCAGACGTCTGCACCGTGGTCAAGCAGCAACTGGCGAACGTCCTTGGCATAACCGGTGATATCCAAACCCACGAGAGCGCGGCCGGGTACGCCCTTTTCGGCACGGCGCGGGCGGCGGACGCAACAGGTGACTGGGAATTGGCCTGCCAAGGCGAAGGGATGACGGTATTGGACGCCGACGGCCTGCTGGGCGGCGTATACCTGAAGGGCGCAACCCGGAACTACACCGACTGGGAGACTCCCTTCATCCGCGAGAAATTTGAAGCCCAGAAGGTCGAACAGGACCCGGACCGGCGCCGGGAAATCCTGAAGGAGATCGAGGACTACCTGGTCTTCACGGACCTCGACGACTTGTCCAACGGATACGTGGAAAACCCATCGACAACTCTGTACTGGGGTAAGTACTTCTGGTTGGTCCACGAAGACATCCGCGGTTTCAATGTCCCTCAAACGGTCCAGTACGGTTTCAAACACGAGGACCTATGGCTGGACCGATGAGTAGCTGGTAGACGCTGAACATCGAGTGTAACTCCAACGGCCTGCTCCAATGCCAAGCGGAGGCCGTTGGACATCCTCTACGTCGTCGGTGAAGGGAGCGGACCCGGTCCGAAACGGGCGGACAAGCATATCTTCGGCTAGGCATATCTTCGGCCAGGCATATCTTAATGAAAGACCCAGCCCAAGACATGAAAGGAAACTGGTACGGCTAGAAATGCAACAGTACGCCGTTAAGAGAATAGCCCTGTTCATACCCACCATCTTGCTGATCACCGTCATCGTCTTCGTGGTCATGCGCATCGTCCCGGGAGACCCGGCGCTGGCCATCCTCAGCGAAGGTGAGGCTCAGTTCACTCAGGCGGAGTTGGACAAGCTTCGCCAGGAGTTGGGCACGGACCAGCACATCGCTGTCCAGTATTTCAAGTGGATCGGGAATGTCTTGACCGGCGACTTCGGAAACTCCTTTTGGTTCAAGGCCCCCGTCATGGATGAACTCAAGGACCGCATACCGGTGACTATCGAGCTGGCTGTCCTATCCATCGTCCTGGCCGTCCTCGTCGCTGTTCCCTTCGGCATCCTGTCCGCCATCAACCCCGACAGCCTCCTGGACTACGGTGCGCGCACCGTGACCCTGGTGGGGATCGCCATCCCCAACTTCCTGGTGGCGGTTCTGCTGATAATACTCTTGGTGCGCGTCGGCGGGCTGGCGCCGCTGGGCTACGAGAAGCCGTGGGACGATCCTCTGACCAACCTTCACCAGATGATCTTCCCCGCCGTGGCCCTGGCCTTCTACGAAATGGCGTTCATCGCCCGGGTGGCCCGCTCCTCTATGTTGGAGGTTCTCCGGGAAGATTACATGCGGACCGCCCGGGCCAAGGGGCTGGCTGAATGGGTGGTGCTGACCCGGCACGGGCTCAAGAACGCCATTTTGCCAATCTTGACAATATCCGGCTGGCAGTTCGGGCGCCTCTTCGGCGGGACCGTCGTGATCGAGACGATTTTTCTGATTCCCGGAATGGGAAGAATCCTGATAGAGGCCATCGAGCACCGGGACTTCATGATGATCCAGGCGGAAATAGTGATCATCGGCGCGGCCATCGTGTCGATCAACCTCATGGTTGACCTCTTATACGGCTGGTTGGACCCCCGAATTCGCTACGCCTAATGAAGTGTGCTCCCAAGAAAAGTAAGGACCTGGCAGGCCGCCGCGGAGTTTTTCGGGACAACCGGGTGGGACCGCCAACGGGCCTACCTATGCGACGCGGTGAAGTGGGTCAGGCCGGACAAGGATAGTAGGAATGCAGAAATTTCGGACCCAGGACGTGGCCACGGCGCAGGCGGCAGGCCGTCTGCGACCCGATCGCTCCGGCCCCATGGCCGTACTGGCGGGGCTCTGGGGATTCGCCCGGCGCAAACCCGTTGGGGCGGCAGGCGGCGTGGTCCTGCTGGCCGTGATCATAATCGGAGTGTTGACCCGCTACGCTGGGTTGGCGCCCTACGACCCGGAGCAGGTGGGCGCGGGGGCCAAGTTCTTGGGTCCGGGTGGAGATTTGTTCCTGGGCACCGACCAGTTGGGGCGGGACACCTTGAGCCGGCTGATGTTCGGCGCCTGGGTATCCCTCAAGGTGGGCCTCTTGAGCGCCCTGATCGGCATTACTGCCGGCACGTTCATCGGCATTTTCAGCGCTTACGCCGGCGGATTGACCGACTTGCTGGTGCAGAGGGTGGTCGATGCTTTGATGGGCTTCCCTCCCATCATCCTGGCCCTGGGCCTCATGGCTGCCCTGGGAGCCTCGGACCGCAATGTCATCATCGCCCTCATCGCTATACTGCTTCCTGGCGCCACCCGGGTGATTCGTTCCCAGGCTTTGAGCATCAAAGAACTGGACTATACCCTTGCCGCCCAGGCCATCGGCGCCACTGGGGCGCGGGTGGTCCTCAGACACATGCTGCCCAACCTGGCGGCGACCTACATAGTGCTGGTGACCATCAGCCTGGGTTTCGCCATCGTGGTCGAAGCGGCCCTCAGCTTCTTAGGCGTCGGCATCCCGCCCGACATCCCCACTTGGGGCGGCATGCTCCAATTGGGCAGGAAATTCATTGATACTCAGCCCTGGTTGCCTGTGCCGCCCATGATCGCCATCGGGGTGGTGGTGTTTTCGGTCAGCTTCTTGGGTGACGCCATCCGCGACGTCTTGGACCCAAAGCTACGGGGCCGGTAACGCTCGGCGCGCCGATCTTGGCAAAGACCAAGGTCCCGCTAAGGAGAGTCGCCGGTCGTGCCGTCTGCCACTGAGCCGTGGCGGCCCGCATGGGCGGCGGCATTGATGGAACTCTGATCCGCGATCGCTTGGCCACAGCCTCGGCGAAAAAACGGCCCCGGTTATATCGGGGCCGTCTTTGACTGCAAGTTGCCGGCGGTAAGGGTCCAGTGGGATCACACGTCTATGCGGTACACCCGCGCGGCCACGTCATGGAACATGTCGGCTCGTTCCGAGGCCGAGTGGTCCTTGGTGATGCGTTTGAACGCGTTATACATCACGTTGTACGAGTAGGACACCTTGTCCACCGGGAAGTTGCTCTCGAACATGCAACGGCTGGGTCCGAACTTCTCGATGCAGTGGTTGATGATGGGAGCCATGTCCGAAGCCAGTTCTTCCGAGCCGATGGGTTTTTCCCGGAGGTACCAGTCGAACCCGACCCGGGGCATGCCGATGCCCCCTAGCTTCATGACGATATTGGGTTGTGCGGCGGCGGCGGCGATCCCCTTGCGCCAGGTGGCCATAACCTCTTCGTGGCGGCCGGCGTAGGGGCCGTCTCCCATGATGCCGCCGACGTGGCAGAGGATGATAGTCAGGTTGGGAACGGCCTTGGCGAGCTCGGCCAGTTCCTCCATCTGGGTGAAGTACATCCAGCCTTCCAGTGTGTGCCCCATATCGGCTAGGACCTTGGCCCCGGCCCGGAAATTGCTGCTGGACATCTGACCTTTGATCTTGTGGGCGGCGGTGTTCTCCACCTCCGGGTTATCGTCCCAGGTGACGGTGTGGCGGATGCCGCGGAACCGGTTGGGGCTGGCGGCCTGCAGGGCCTCCAACACCGGTTTGACCGCGTCGCCCAAGTTCAGGTTGGCATGGCCAACGATGGCGGCGGCGGCGCGGCCAGGTCCGTAGAGCCCGGTGGCGCTGGCGGCGGCCAGGCCCTGGACGAACTCAACCTCGCCCACCGGCTTCATCTCGTCCGGCCCGTCGATACGGTACATTGACCGGGCCTCGACGAATACGGTGGAGCGCACGTTGTGGCCGCTATTCATGTCCGCCGACAACTCGTGGAGCAGATACCGTTGGTACGGGACTCTGGCGTCCCTGAAATCCCAGAAGTGGTGGTGGGGGTCGCAGATGGGCAGGTCAGGCTCCAGAGTGTCCTCCGGGGTTAATGCCAGCCAGTCATTGCCTCCATAGGGCATGATGGCGCCTCCGTATGTTCAATTTTCGACGCCCGGATAATAACACGGCGGCGAGGCGCATCGGCTTTGGCAGGGTTGTAGCTGAGGATGATGGATGGGGTAGTAAGCCGCGCCGGTTGAAGACTGGCATCAGCCGGGTATAATTGCGGCGGCGATTTATGCGGACGCTCCGCCTTTAATGGGCGGATAGTAGAGGAGACGCGATGGCTGGTAAGGGACGCTCGATACACGTTGACGGTGTCAAACACGGGGCGCCGATACCCATGGGGGCGCGTGTTGGCAACATGATCTTCTCCAGCGGCATCATGGGTACGGACCCGTCGACGGGCAAAGTCCCTGAAGACCTGGAGAGCCAATGCGTGTTCGCCTTCGCCAACATGAAGTCCATGGTCGAGAATGCCGGTGGCACCATAAAGAATATCGGGTCCATAAAGGTTTACATGAAAGACCGGTCCCAGCGTGAAGCGGTCAACCGTCCCTGGCTGGAGATGTTCCCCGACGAGGATGACCGGCCCGCCCGGCACGCCATCGAGTACGACGCCTTTCCCCCGGGTATTTTGGTCCAGTTGGAGATTGTCGCGGTGGTCGACTAACCGCCCAGCATCACGGCGCTATAGAGAAAGACGTTTACAGGAGTAGTAATTGCAACCGGAAAGCAGATTCGTGGAGTCGAACGGGGTCAATCACCATTACTTGGAATGGGGCAGCCCCGGTAACCCGAACGTAGTGATGTTTCATGCCGTTGGCATGTGTTCCCAGATCTGGAATAACGCCGCCAGGGACCTGGCCAAGGACTATCATGTGTATTCATTCGATCTCAGGGGACACGGGGATACCCAGCACTCTGAAGGTGGCTACACCTTTCAACAGATAGGGTCGGACGTGGCCTCGGTCATCCAGACCATGGGCCTGGAGGGCTCCATCGGGATCGGCCATTCCGCCGGCGGAATGGCCATGCTGATCGCCGATTCCCTGGTTCCTGGGATCGTCAGCAAAGGGGTCCTGGTGGATACCCGAGTGGGCGACAGCCCCATGGCTCTGCTTTCACCCGAGGAACAGAAACTGCGGATCAAGAGGACCCTTCAGAAGCGGTCCATCTGGGAGAGCCGTGAAGTGATGTACGCGGCCTACCGGGACCGGAGGGCGTTCAAGTCTTGGACCGACGAGGTGTTTGCCGACTACATCGAGGGCGGCACCCGCCTTCTGGACGACGGCCGGGCCGAGTTGAAGTGCGATCCGGTGGTTGAAGAGAAGTTCTACCATGACCGAAGTAAGCTGGACACTTCGCAAGTGCTTCGGGGCCTGGGCGGCGAATATATATTGTTGGTGGGCGACTATAAAGGCGCCCAGACACCCCAGGATGCGGCCGTGCAGCACCTGACCCGGGAGACCAAGGGGTTCCAGCTCAAGGAACTGGGCGCCGGCTCCCACTTCGTGCCCATGGAGCATCCCGCGTTGGTGCTGAAAGAGATTCGAAATTTCATTGATTAGCTGAGGGTAGACTTAGGCGAGCAAATGGTTCGACAAGTCCCCCGATGTATCGGGGAGACCCTCGACCTAGGTCGGGGCTCACCACGAACGGATGCCGGGTTTTCGGCCGTTCGTCCTGAGCCTGTCGAAGGGCCCATCCGTGGGTCATAAAGGTCGTTGAAGCAACCTTGGGTAGCGCAAATCGAGAAACACAATCTATTTAAGAGGTATTCACATTGGCCGAGATAGAAGG
>JACZYV010000149.1:0-7652 GCA_022570905.1 Chloroflexota bacterium | reverse complement strand
CGGCCTGACCCAGCGGGAGGCGGACGTTATCCGGCTCATCGCCCAAGGTAAGACCGACCGGGAGATCGCCGAGGAATTGATCATCGCCATCCGGACCGTCACGACCCACGTTGGCAACATCCTCAACAAGACCGGCGCCGCCAACCGGGCGGAAGCGGCGTCGTTCGCCACGCGCCACGGATTGGACTAGCCGTTCAGGTTCCTGTGGACCCGTTCTCCGGTACAAGGATATCCGGAGACTGCCCAAGCGTTGAGTTGAGGTATGGCGGGAAAATTTCAGATGATATAGCATGGGCTTGGAAATCGGCGGCCGGACACGATTTCCACCAACCACTCCGTTAAATCCCTCTCCCAAAGACTTCACGCGAGGTGAGGCCATGCCTGGCGATTTCGAGATTCGGACTACCATCGGCGACCTGCTGGACTCCCAGACGGAACGGTTCGGTGACCGGGAGGCGTTGGTCCACGTGGAGACCGGTACGCGGTATACCTACCGGGAGTTCAAGGACGAGTGCGGCCGGGTGGCACGGGGGCTGATGGCCCTGGGTATCGAGAAAGGCCAACATGTGGGCATCTGGGCCACCAACTACTCCGAATGGGTGGTGGCCCAATTCGCCACCGCCAAGATCGGCGCGGTCCTGGTCACCGTGAACCCCGCTTACCGCACCCACGAACTTGAGTACGTCTTGAAGCAGTCCGAGGCCGACGCTCTGATACTCATCGGTCAGTTCCGCACCTCAGATTACGTGGGTATGGCCAACGAGGTGATCCCCGAACTCAAGGACTCCGCGCCGGGTGAACTTCGGTGCTCCAATCTGCCCCGTCTGCGCAACGTGATCTTCATCCCGCCGCCTTCAGGACACCAGGCCAAGGTCCCGGACGGCATGTGGTCTTGGGAGGACGTGCGCCGGAAATCGGGCGAGGTCAACGAGGCGGACCTGGCCCAGCGGCAGGGGTCCTGCGGCCCCGACGACACCATAAATATCCAATACACCTCGGGCACCACCGGCAACCCCAAAGGAGCAATGCTCACCCACTACAACCTGGTGGCCAACGGGTACTACTCCGGAGAGGGGATGAAATTCACGGAAGAAGACCGGTTGTGCATCCCGGTGCCCTTCTACCACTGCTTCGGTTGCGTCCTGGGCAACCTGGCCTGCGTTTCCCACGGTTCCACCATGGTGATACCCTCGGAATACTTTGAGCCGTTGAAGACCCTGGAGGCCGTGCAGCAAGAGAAATGCACCGCCCTCCACGGCGTGCCCACCATGTTCATCGCCCAATTGGGCCAAGACCGGTTCGACGAGTTTGACCTGAGCTCTCTTCGGACCGGGATGATGGCCGGATCTCCCTGTCCCATCGAGGTCATGCGCCAGGTGGTGGACCAGATGGGCGCCAGAGAGATAACCATCGCCTACGGCCAGACCGAGGCCTCACCGGTCATCACCCTGACCCGGACCGAGGACACCCTGGAACGCCGGGTCAGCACCGTTGGCACCGCCCTCCCCAACGTGGAGATCAAACTGGTGGACCCGGAGACGGGCGAGGCCACACCCGTGGGAGAGCAGGGGGAGTTGTTGACCCGCAGCTTCATGGTGATGAAGGGTTACTACAACCTGCCCGAGGCCAGCGCAGCTGCCATCGACAAGGACGGCTGGCTCCACACGGGCGACCTGGCCACGGTGGACGATGACGGCTACTACCGGATCACCGGACGGCTGAAGGACATGATCATCCGAGGCGGCGAGAACGTCTATCCCCGGGAGATCGAGGAGTTCCTCTACACCCACCCGAAGATCGCCGACGTCCAAGTGATCGGCGTGCCCGACGAACGGTTCGTGGAAGAGGTCATGGCCTGGGTGATGCTCAAGCCCGGCGAAACGGCCGATGAAGACGAGATTCGGGATTTCTGCAAGGGAAAGATCGCCCACTACAAGATTCCCCGCTACATCAAGATGACCACGGAATTTCCCATGACGGTAACCGGCAAGGTACAGAAGTTCCGCATGCGCGAGATGGCGATAGAGGAACTGGGTTTACATAAAGCCGCCGGGATAGAAACGGCCTGAGCGGCAGATACACGGTTGCAATTGCGTAGGGGCACGGCACTGCCGTGCCCCTACGGTGTTGTTAATTGGGGTTGTACCGCCTGCCTAGCCGGCGGCTAGGGCGCGTACCTCTTTGGCCTTGGCCGGCAGTTGGAAGGTGGTCCAGGTTGCGCCGTCGTCCAGCGAACCGAACACCTGGCCGTCCCGTGAGTTGCAGAAGATATGGTCCGGGGCCCTGGGGTCCACCGCCACGGTCATCATGGTCGAGTTGGGGGCGATGCTCCGGTCCACCTGCTCGAAGGTCTTGAACAGGTCCCGGCTTCGGTAGAGAGCGCCCTGCGTGCTCCGGGCGGCCGCCCCGATGGACACATAAAGCATGTTGGGGTCGTGGGGGGCCGCTTTCAGGTCGCGGGTATAGGTAATCTCAGAGAAATCGCCGAACTCCACAGGTATCCACTCGCTGCCCCGGTCCGGGCCGATGAACGGCCCCTGGCGGGTGGTGATGAATACCGTGTGCGGCATTGCCGCAGAGCATTGGGCGCCGTGCAGGTCCAGGGTGTCTTCGCTGGGGCCGAGCGTGCCGGAGATCTCATCCCAGGTGTCGCCGCCGTCGGAGCTCCGAATCACTCCCGCCACTTCCAGGGCGGCGTACATCTCGTCGGGGAAACTGGGGTCGGCGCACAGGGCGATCACCCTGGTGGGAAAGGCCATGCTGATCTCGGCGGAGCCCATGGACTTGGTTATCATCCGCCAGGAATCGCCGCCGTTGGTGCTGCGGTATATCTCGCCGGGGGCGGTGCCCAGGTACATGACGCTGGGGTCTCCCGGCCGGAACATGAACGTCCACGGAGGAGCGCCCGTCTTGGGGTAGTCCAACCGCTCCCAGCTATCGCCACGGTTGGTGCTGCGGTAGGGGCCGTCTTGGGTACCCGCGTAGACCACCTCCGGGTCGTTCGGGTGGATCACGATGCCGCACACCATGGGGTCGGCCGGCAGCCCGTTGGTTAACTCATCCCATCCGCTGGAGCCCGGCGCCAGCCGGTAGATGCCACTGGTCTCGGCGCCGGCGTAGACGTAGGTATCATTGTTTCCCGTGGTCATATCGGTTCCCTCCCAAAATAGAGTGCATCGTTTCTCAAGATGTGGCCGCCGGCGCGGGTATCTCCTCCAGGTCGAACCTGAATTCTTCGATGACCGGGTTGGCCAGTAGCTTCTGGCACATCTCGGTCACGGAGCGTTCGGCCTTGGCGCGGTCGGTCTCGTCGAGATTGACCAGCAGGTACTTGCCGACCCTCACATCGCCGGCATTCTCGAAGCCTAGACGGTGCAGGCTGGATTGCACGGTGAGACCTTGAGGGTCGTTCACCGTCGATTTGAGTGTGACGTAGATTCGTGCCTGGTACATCGGTCAGTGATACTCCGTGAGCGGTCTTAGCAAGGGAAACGTTCCGGCCCCAGGCTTCCCGCATAGGCCTCAAAGAACCGGGAGATGCGCTCCTCATCGACGCCCGCGAAGGTGTCCAAAACACCCCAGGCGCTGAGGCCGATCTGTCCCGAGGGTATGCCGTCATAAACCCGGGCGATGCCCCAGACCCGTGCCAGGCCGATATTACCCAGGGCATCACGCAGGGCCGAAACATCGGACTCAAGCAGGAGATTATAACTCACCACGATATTGCCGTGCTCCAAGTTGTGCACTATCCGTTCATCGGGCAAAGCTTCCTCGTAAAAGCCGCACCGGGCCGGTATCGGCCAGTGCTCCCCAGAGGTGGGAGGCGAGCTGTTGTAGGTGGTGGTGGTGCCTTCCAAGATGTGATTGGGGGCGATGATTGGGAACTCGGCGCCTACGCCATCAACGTACTGGTCGGCGTCGCCACCCTGGGTGCGCCCGCCCCCTCCGCCTCCGGTGAAGCTGGCGAAGGCGAAGCTGGTGATCACCAAAACGGCGATCACGATGGACGCGGCCAGGTAGAGCTTATTGGTCTTCTTGCGCCGGGTCGTCGTGGGCAGGTTGCCGGACCGGGCCGATCTGGTGCCGGCCCTGCCGCGGCGGCGTCTTGAAACAGGCAATGTGGGGTCCTCCGATATGGGCCGGGGTTCTATTTGATCAAGCGTCTCGTTTGTCCAGGAGTGTGTTGGGGGCGTAACCCCTAGAGCCGAGTCCCGGTCAGTTTGTAATACGCTTCCCGGTACCGCTCGGACGTTTTCGCCACCACGTCGTTGGGCAACTCTGGGGCTGGAGGCTCGTGGTCCCAGCCTTGGGAGTCCAGCCAGTCTCGCACGAATTGTTTGTCGTAGTTGGGTTGGGACTTACCCGGAGCGTAGCCGGTGGCGTCCCAGAACCGGCTGGAATCAGGCGTTAGCAGTTCGTCGATCAGGGTAAGCTCGCCGTCGATGATTCCAAACTCCATCTTGGTGTCCGCCAAGATTATGCCCCGGCCTTTGGCGTAGTCGAGGGCCGCTTTATAGACCGCCTTGCTGGTGTCTTCTAGTTGACGCGCCATCTCGGCCCCGACCAGGTCCAAGACCTCTTGTTTGGACATGTTCTCGTCGTGGCCCACTTCCGCCTTGGTGGTGGGGGTGAACAGCGGTTCAGGGAACGCCTGGCCTTCCACCAGACCCTGGCCCACGTCCATGCCGGAAACGGTCCCTTGCCGCCGGTATTCAGACCAGGCCGACCCAGTGATATAGCCCCTGACGATGCACTCGATGTCCAGGCGCTCGGCCTGCTTCACCACCATGGCCTGCCGGGCCACCTCTTCCGAGACCTCCCCGGCAACGCTGCTGCCCTCCAGGTACTGGGCGGCCTCCGGAGCGTCGGCCAAGCAGATGAAGTGATTGGGCACGATGTCCTTGGTGCGCTCGAACCAGAAGGCCGAGATCCGGTTCAACACCAGGCCCTTATCGGTTATGCCCGTGGGCAATACCACGTCGAAGGCCGAGATACGGTCGGTGGCGACCATCAGCAGGTGCCCGCCGCCCAGGGCATAGGTATCCCGCACCTTACCCCGGTGGAGAATGTCGGGCATCTGGGTTTCCATTAACATATCAAACTCCGTTGTCAGCAGTGAGAAGTAAGCGGTCAGCTGTCAGCAGTCAGCCGTCAGCTGTTGGCTTTTGCCTGTTAGCTTGGTTTTCGCGGCTGGTTGGATCAACCCCAACCGGACAAAGGTCTCATCGACATACCTGGTGTAGTATCCATAGTCAAAAAGCTCGTCCAATTCCGACGATGACAGGTGTTCTCCGGTCTGACGGTCGGCCCGCAAAAGGTCACGGAAGTCTTGTTTTTCTTCCCAACTGCGGCTGGCATTTGACTGAACGATCTTATAGGCGTCTTCCCGGGCCATGCCTTTGTCCACCAAGGCCAAAAGGACCCGTTGACTGAACACCAGGCCCCGGCTGCTTTCGATGTTCTCAAGCATCCGCTCCGGGAAAACCCGCAGGCCCTCGATGATGTGGCTGAAGATGCTCAGGATATAGTCTAGGGCCAGGCAGGAGTCCGGCAGGATTATGCGCTCGGCGGAGGAGTGGCTGATGTCCCGTTCTCCCCAGAGGGCCACATTCTCCAGCGCCGTGATGGAGTTGCCCCGGATCAACCGCGCCAGACCGCAGATGCGCTCCGACAGTTCCGGATTGCGTTTGTGTGGCATGGAGGACGACCCGGTCTGGCCCTGGCCGAAGGGCTCCTCCAGTTCATGTATCTCGGTGCGTTGCAGGGCGCGAATCTCGGTGGCGAACTTCTCCAGTGAGGCTCCAATCAGGGCCAGGGTGGTCATGAAATGGGCATAACGGTCGCGCTGAATCACCTGGTTGGATATCTTGGCGACCTTCAGGCCCAGGTCGCGGCAGACCCGTTCTTCCACCGAGGGCGGCACGGTGGCGTGGGTGCCGACGGCCCCGGAGATCATGCCCACCCGAACGGTTTCGATGGCGGCGGTCAGGCGTTCTTTCTGCCGCTGCAGTTCGTCCCACCAGAGGGCTAGTCTCAGACCCATGGTTGTGGGCTCGGCGTGGACCCCGTGGGTACGGCCCATGGCCAGGGTGTCTTTGTGTAGAACGGCCTTCTCGCCCAGGGCGGCGATGGCCCGGTCCAGTTCCGACTGCAGCAGGGCCCCGGCCTCGCCCATCTGCAGGTTCAGGCCGGTGTCCAGCATGTCGCTGGATGTCATGCCCAGGTGGAGCCAGCGGCCCTCCGGTCCCAGGGATTCGGTGATCGAGGTGATAAACGCCGTTACGTCGTGGCGGGTGGTCTCGAATAATTCCGCCATGCGGGCGTGGTTGTATTCGGCGCCGCGCAGCTTGGCCATGTCCTCTTCGGGGATAACGCCCTCGGCGGTCCAGGCCTCGCAGGCGGCCAATTCCACCGTCAGCCACTTGCGGTACTTGTTCTCGTCGGACCAGACCTGCTTCATGGCGGGCCTGGAATACCGGTCAATCACAGTTCCGCCTCCCCACCCCACTGGCTGCTGCCTGGCCGTTCCCTGATCGGCCCGTGGCCGTTTTTGGAGTATTCCCTTACGGCCAACAGTATCCCCCTGAAATCCTCAAAGGGGTGGTAGGGGATACTCTCGTCGTCGCAGAATTTCGCCAAGGTCCGGTGAGCAAATGTCACGTCCGCCTTGCGGGCCGCTTCTTGGTCCGAATGGCCGTCGCCGGCGAAAAATACGTAGCAACCTCGTTCTTGAAAGGACTCCACCACGAATCCCTTGGAGTTTCCCTGGCTCTCCTTGCCCGGATAGGTGTGGTTGTAGTGATAGGAGATCTCGCCGTGCCGGAACTCGGTATTCACGGCGTATACCGGCACCCGGCTCAAACCTTCCCGGTCCAGCAGGGCGGTTATGTAGAAATCCAAGCCCTGGCTGACCACGGCCATGGGGATATCGTTGGCTTGGCAGAAGCCCCACAACTCCCGAAAGAAGGGCCGCAGGTTGGCGTGCTCTTTCACGTAAGCCTGCATGGTGGCGCGGTCGGCCCGGATGTTCCGGAAGGTGATCTCCTGGTATTCCTTCAGGTTGATGTGTCCGTCGCGGAAGCGCTGGCGCACGTCCTTCCAGCCCGGGTCGCCGAACCTGTTTAGCAGCATCTCCGCCACGTTCTGGACCGCGGCGGTGTCGTCGAAGTCGGTGAGGACAGCGGGATGCGGTCTACCGCTCGCGGAGTTCGCGCCGGTAGTCTTCATAGGCCTGCCTTATCTTGTCGTACTTTAAGCCCAGGATCTGGGCTGCGTAGTATGCCGCGTTCCTGGCTCCCCAACTCCCCACCGCCATGCAGGCTACGGGGATGCCCGGTGGCATCTGCGCCGTGGACATCAGCGCGTCGATACCCTTGAGTTCGCTGGATGCCAGTGGAATGCCGATGACCGGCAGAGTGGTCATGGAGGCCAGAGCTCCGGCCAAGGCCGCGGAACCCCCGGCGGCCGCGATGATCACTTCGATGCCCCGGTCTCTGGCCGTTTTGGCGTATTCGTGGACCTTCTCCGGGGTGCGGTGGGCCGACATAACACGGGTTTCGTAGTCGATGCCCATCTCTTCCAGGGTCTTGATGGTATCCTGCACCACGGGCTCATCCGAGGCGCTTCCCATAATAACACCTACCAGCGGCAAA
>JACZYV010000148.1:0-7653 GCA_022570905.1 Chloroflexota bacterium | reverse complement strand
ATCGACGCCAAGCTGGAGGCCCTCGAGCCTGCACCGGCCGACGACTAGACCTTCTAAGCAAGAGAAGCAAACAAAAGGCCCTCCTGAAAAGGAGGGCCTTTTTTATATTATAGGTAATCTTGGAATACGGGAACGGTCCCTGCCCCGAAACCGCCGTTTCCGGGGAGCGAAAACACGTTGCGGGCGTAGAGGCACGGTCCCGATCGATCGGGATGCCCATACGCTTGAGGGACCCCTTTCCGGCTGGGCCTAGAGTCCTAAAGAATACCCTGTACTTTGGCCCAAATCTCCCGGCCGAGTTCTTCGGGAGGGCGTTGACCGTCCAACACCAACCAACCCTCGGGATCAGAGGCGGCCAGAGCGCTGTAGCCCCGGCGTATCTTGCGGTGAAAGTCCACCGGAGCGTCGTCGAAGTTGTCTCCCTTCCCGCTGCCCTTGCGGGCCAGGGCTGTCTCGACGGGCAGGTCCAGCAGCACCGTCAGGTCCGGCTCCAGCCCACCGGTGGCTTCCCGGTTCAACCGCTCGATCAACTCCCGGTCCAGGCCCCGTCCGTAGCCCTGGTAGGCCATGGTGGAACTGGTGAAACGATCGGCGATCACCACCCCCCCCTGGTCCAAGAAAGGCCTGATCACCTGTTGGACCAACTGGGCGCGGGCAGCCTCGAATAGCATCAGTTCGCTCATGGGGGTCATGGCCTCGCCGGATTTCAGCAGAAGCCGCAGCGACTGGCCCAGGGGCGTGCCTCCGGGTTCGCGGGTGTGGAGGACCTTGATCCCTCTCCGGCGCAGGCGGCGCAATAATGAGCGGGCTTGGGTGCTCTTGCCCGAGCCGTCGCCGCCTTCAAAAACGATAAAGCAGGCCATCTTACTTCTACGCCCGGTTACGGCGTTAGACCCTGTAAAACAGGACGGCCCGTTCCGGTTCCCGGCCTTGGCTGACGGAGGCCACGTTGTAACGCTGCCCCAGCAGATGCTGCAGCCGCCGGATATAGGAGCGTTGGGGGGCCAGGTGTACGGTCTGCTCGCCGGACAGGACCCGGTTGGCGGCATCTTCAGCTTCGTCCATGGCCTTCTCCATGGTGGGCGAGCTATTGTCGCCGGTGAAGGGTGGGCCGTCCTCATCGTTGCCCATACCGGGCATCAAGCCTTGGCCTTGGCCGCGGCCGTTGCCGCCGCCATGCCATTCCTTGATCACCGTGCCCAGAAATTCCTGCAACTGGGGCATGGTGTTCTTTCGAAGCACGCAGACCGGCGTGCCGCTGGACTCCGCGATGCGCACCAACTGGGAGCCCCGGCGGTAATGGGTCTTGGTGGTCAGGACCAGGTCGGCCCGTCGCAGTTCGTTGACGATATGCACCACGGTCCCGGATTCCGCGGCGGCGGCCTCCAGCTTGTCCCGGCCCACGCCGAAGAGGAAAACCCGGACTTCAGATGCTTTGACGGCTGACTCCGGTTCCATGGGCGCGGCCGGTGGGGCTGGTTCGGCCACCGGGCTCTGGGCCATCTGGCCTTGGGCCGGGCGGTTCCCATGGCGGCCCTGTCGCCGGGAGTCGGGCTGCCAGGACCCAGGTTTGGCTTCGCTGACCCTAACCTGCTCCTGGCTTCGTTTGACCTCGCCGTCTTCGCCCAGCGAGCGGACCTCGGGCGCGATGGGGAAGCCCCTCAGCCATTGGTCAACCACCTGCGCGACATTGTCGTGGACGGCCAGGCGGTCCCAGCCCTGTATCTCGACCACAACGTCGAAGGTCGGCGGGGCCTTGCGCTCCAGCACGCTCTTCTGCGTCCCCCGGTACCGCGCTTCCTGGTCTCCCAGGGTCACGGTCTGAATGCCGCCCACCAGATCGGATAAGGTGGGGTTCATGATCAGGTTGTCCAGGGTGTTGCCGTGGGCCGTGGCGATCAGTTGGACACCCCGTTCGGCGATGGTCCGGGCGGCGGCGGCCTCCTGTTCGGTGCCCATCTCATCGATGATGATGGTCTCGGGCATATGGTTCTCCACGGCTTCGATCATCACGCTGTGTTGCTGTGACGGGGTCCTAACCTGCATCCGCCTGGAGCGGCCGATGGCCGGGTGAGGCACGTCGCCATCGCCGGCGATCTCGTTGGAGGTATCGACGATGATCACCCGCTTCTTGGCTTCTTGAGACAGGACCCGGGCCATCTCCCGCAGCATGGTGGTTTTGCCCACGCCGGGGCGGCCCAAGAGCAGGATATTCTTTCCGGAGAACGCCAGGTCTTCGATGATCTTGATCGTCCCGAAGACTGCCCGGCCCACCCGGCAGGTGATGCCTATGACCTGTCCTTTCCGGTTGCGGATGGCCGATATCCGGTGGAGAGTGCGCTCGATTCCGGCGCGGTTGTCGTCGCCGAAATCGCCGATCCGTTCAATCACGTTCGCCAAGTCCTCGGCGGTAACAGGACTATCGTTCAGGTCAGCGTCGCCCGACACGAACCTGGCCTCGGGCAAGCGCCCCAGGTCCAGTACGATCTCCAGCAATTGGTCCAGGTCGTCGCGGGCCCTCAGGACCTCCGCGACTCGGTCGGGCAGCACATTGAGCACCAGGTCCAGTTCAATCTGTTCCCTGCTTTCCCTGGTGCGTTCCGCTTCCTGGATCTCTTCCTGCACCGTTGCCAATATCACGCCTCCGCATAGGAAAGTTCGCGATTTCCAACCGGTACCGCAACCGTTTTGATCAACATAGTATAACGCCCGGCCTCGTGCAGGCCCCGCCGGAGCAATAATTGGGCAATGTTCTCCTGATAGTCAGGGACCAGCCAGTTCTGGGTTTGGTAGGAGGTCCGGACCAGATATTCCGATGTTTCCGGATGGCCGGGATGCCCCATCATTTGTCCGGCAGCGGTTTTGCCGAAGGGTTCGCGCATCCGCCAACCAACGATTTTTCCGTCGTGTTTCAGGACCGTTTCGTTTCTGCGCGTTCGGGCCGGCTCCTGTGAATCCCACCACTGGCCGGCTGTCACGCCGACCCCTTCCCGGACCCGCTGCGGCGTCGCCGCGCAGTATAGCTGGAACAATCCCTGTCTATCCACTGCCGACCGGTCTTCCGCCGTAAAGCGGGCCGCGGTGTCTTCAGAAACGTGATCGGCGCCGGGCAGCCATTCGCTGCCAGTCAGGTGTAGTTCTTCATAGTAGGGAAAGAACCCGGCCCTCCGCGCCACGTCCACGATCTGACTGTCGCTGGGGACCCGGAGGAACACCCTTTCGGCGCCCCGGAAGCCGGCGCCGCGAACGACCTGTTCCAGGAGGTCCAACGCCTGGTCTGACTCTTGCAAGTGCAGCCGGTCCACTTCCCAGGCGCGGACCCCGCTGCGCACCCGGGCCGACGCGAGGCTGGACAGTTTCATGCCTTTCCAATCACCCACTGTTACCCGGTTCGAGTCGCGGGTCAATGCCTGCCTCCAGAGGGTGGAGTTGCGCAACGGGCGGCAGCGGACCACCGACTCAATAGGTGCTGCCAGGTTTGCGCCTCCGGGCGCATCGACCAGCATGCAGCGCAGGGCATCGCTTATCCGGAACGCCGTGATCATGAAAGCCCGTTACCGGGGGCGTCTATCAACGATTTGCCAGGTTTGCCGTGGCCGCAGGCCAGTTCCAAGAAGTAGCTGTGGAAACGGTAATCGTTGGTCAGTTCGGGGTGGAAGGAGGTGGCGATCAGGTTGCCTTGCCGCACCGCCACCGGCCGGTCTGCGTCCAGAGCGGACAGCACTTCCACGCCTTCGCCGACGCGGATTATGACCGGGGCGCGGATGAAGATCGCGTGGAAGGGGTCCGGCCCCAGGGCGCTCACTTCCAGAGTCTGTTCGAAGCTGTCCACCTGGCGTCCGAAGGCATTGCGCTGCACGCCGATGTCCATAATGCCCAGGGGGATGGGGTCTTTTTCGGTGATTTCCCGGGAGAGCATGATCAAGCCGGCGCAGGTGCCCCAGACCGCGCGGCCCTGCGCGGCCATCTGTTCCACGGGCTCTCTCAAGTTGTAGATGGTCATCAGGCGGCTGAGCGTCGTGCTTTCGCCCCCTGGAATGATCAGTCCGTCCAGCGAATCCAGGTGTTCCGGCAGCCTAACTTCCCGGGCTTTGACACCAAGCTTGCCGAGGACGGATATATGTTCGGCGAAATCGCCTTGTATCGCTAAGACGCCTACTTCCAACGCGGCCTGCTGATTCTTCTTCTTAGAATTCTCGTCCGGTCCGGTCTCCAGATCGGACCGGCGCCCGTTCCCCCCAACCGTGCCAGGTCTCTACTTGCTCCGGGCGGCCAGCAATTCCTCTTCGGGAAGAGACTTGACGCTGATGCCGACCATGGCCTCGCCCAGGCCCTTGGAAACTTCGGCCAGGATCTTTGGGTCCTTGTAGTGGGTCACAGCCTGGACGATGGCGTAGGCCCGGCTGGCCGGGTCGCCCGACTTGAATACGCCGGAGCCCACGAACACGCCGTCGGCGCCCAGTTGCATCATCAGCGCCGCGTCGGCCGGGGTGGCCACGCCGCCGGCGGCGAAGTTGACCACGGGCATGCGGCCCATTTCCTTGGTCTTGATCAGCAGGTCCAGGCTCACCTGCATGTCCCGGGCTTCGACGACCATTTCGTCTTCGGGCATATTTTGAAGCTTCCGGATGGCGTCTTGGACGGCGCGCATGTGGCGGACGGCTTCAACCACGTCGCCGGTGCCCGCCTCGCCCTTGGTGCGGATCATGGCGGCGCCTTCGGAGATGCGGCGCAGGGCCTCGCCCAGGTTGCGGCAGCCGCAGACGAAGGGCACGCTGTAGTCCTGCTTCCAGATGTGGTGCAGCTCGTCGGCGGGGGTAAGGACCTCGGACTCGTCGATATAATCGACGCCCAGGGATTCCAGTATCTGGGCCTCAACGAAGTGGCCGATACGGACCTTGGCCATCACGGGGATGCTCACCGTGTCCATGATGTCGCAGATTATCTGCGGGTCGGTCATGCGGGCCACGCCGCCGTCGGCTCGGATGTCGGCAGGCACGCGCTCCAGCGCCATCACGGCGACCGCGCCGGCCTCGGCGGCTATCTTTGCCTGTTCGGCGTTCACCACGTCCATGATGACTCCGCCCTTGAGCATCTGAGCGTGACCGGCCTTGACCGTAAACGTCCCTGTTAGTACTTCGACCATCTTCGCCGTCCTCCGGGTGTCTGCATAATCGTTGGTGGCAAGAGGCAATTCCCCTAAGAAATTAGCCTCGGTTGCGTCTGCATTATACGCTTTTGCCGGGTCTATTATCAATTGCGCCGCCGGACTGCTCCAGGCTGGTGATAGCCTTGCCGGCCACTGTACCGGTCCATTGATTCTCGTCCATGTGGTGGGTCGGGAAGCTGACCATTGGGCATCGGAGAGGATAGCGCCAAGTCGGATTATTATCTTGACAGTCGATGGGGGCAGATTTGATAATAGACCCTACTGCCGAGGTAGCTCAGGTGGTAGAGCACGGCACTGAAAATGCCGGTGTCGACAGTTCGAGTCTGTCCCTCGGCACCACTAACAACCTTGGACCCGGTCCAAAAGGCCGGAAAACATCGAGCGGAAGTGGCTCAGTGGTAGAGCACCTCCTTGCCAAGGAGGGGGTCGCGAGTTCAAATCTCGTCTTCCGCTCCAATTATTAGATACCAAATGGCCCTCGGGATACCTCTCGAGGGCCATTGCTTTGCATTGTTTGTGCCAATCACGCGGGGGAAAGTTAGAATTGCCTGGAGCCGGTCAACCCTGGTTCAAATGGGCCATCGCCAGCCTGGTCTGTGCCTTTATAGCCCTGGCCGTCGCGCCCTTGGTGTTCGGGCTAGTGGGGGTAGTAGCTGGCACGGTGGCGGTTGCGGACGGTGAGCGCTGGTGGGGAGCTGCGGGGGTCACTGCCAGTGGTGGGGCTTTGATTGTGAGCTTTTATTTGGCTGCTAGTCTGGCGGCGTAGATGTCTCGGGGAGCGCTGCGGCAGCTGTAACTGGGTATATTTGGGCTGGTGCACTAATTACGTAAAAGCCGCCAGCAGTCAGCCTGCCGAATATTCCGCATATTCCGCTTTGCTCTTGGGCGGCGATGGCACTCTACAAGTCCGGTTTAAGCGCGAGGCCTACCAGCGAGCTGCCAATCACTAACGCCAACGTTAGGGCCAAAACCGAACTCACTGCTATTATGTCCGCCCCCAAAATAGTCAAAGCAAAAAACGCCGCCAAGCCAACGAAACTTCCAACAACAAGGAAAAGGAGAATTTTCATCTTCTCACCACCGGAGAGTCTGAATCGTCGACAGCTAGCCGTTTTGGGTTGACTGATATTATGTCTTGTTCACTGTTTTGCGTTGTGTGATTTCTGTTTGATATTAGTGGTTCGGATAAGCAAGGGCCTACCAATTCGGAATCTTTGCGCTCAGGTTAACTTTCGCTGAGGGGACATTGCTGGGGCCACGCAAAAAGACGGCCAACGCCGGAAAACCAAGCTGTTCTAGGCGAGGTGCGCTGCGGTAGCTAGGTGGGAAGAAAAGCGGGTGTTGCCAGGGGATTTGGGTAGTGCTGTGGCGGAGATAGTGAGGGTCGGGAATGGGCGAGTATCCCCCAATAACAGGCATTGCCCCAGACAGCAATAATACCGCGAATACTACCGCTGCCACCAACATGACAACAATCCCGACTCCGGCTCTAAACATTGTTTATCGCTAGTTGGCTAGCAGGTAAAAATTTGGTGCCAACTTCAATCTGTGTGTCCATTCAGCGAGTATGATTGACTGGCCGTTGCCAATATATGACCGCTGGTACTAGCAGGACGTGATCTTAATCACACAAGGCTGAATACTTCGCCTAGAGCGAGTGTTACCCCGCCGCCTCCACCTGGTCCCACCGCACAGTTATAGTCT
This sequence comes from Chloroflexota bacterium, assembly GCA_022570905.1. Lineage (GTDB taxonomy): Bacteria > Chloroflexota > Dehalococcoidia > Lucifugimonadales > UBA3495 > UBA9611. The sequence goes on along the minus strand of JACZYV010000148.1, from coordinate 779 downwards.
CATCCGAGTCTAAGTTCACGTGGTAGCCGTTAGACCACTCGCCTGGGAAGTCCACGGCCCTCTGGTGCACGTTGCTATCCACCGTGCCGGTCCGGCCGGCGTACTTGCCGTTGGTGATCGTCACCCGGTCGCCGCGGCGCCGCATCCATCGCATGGGTAGACGATATGGAGGTGTAATGCCGCTGGGGAAGAACGGTGTGTCAGCAGCTCGCGGTTACTGACCTGGCCCTCTCAATGACCCCTATGGTAAAGTACGCCATCAATGCGATGACAGACCAAAATCGACAAGGAGGAACTATGTACGTGAGAGGAACGGATGTCCAAGTCAAGTCCGGGAAAATGCAAGAGCTAATAAAAGTCTACGATGACTTAGTGGTTCCGGCCCAAAAGGCTGCGAAGGGATATCAAGGTAGCTACCTGATGACCGATGCCAGCAGCGGCAAAGCCATTGCAATCTCCGTATGGGAAACGGAAGCTGACATGTTAGCAAGCGAATCCGATAGCGGGTATCTCCAAGAAGTATTGACCAAATTAGCGGGCCTTGACATTTTTGAGGGTCCACCCAAATTAGACAAATATGAATTGAGTTCCGAGAACTCACCGTAATCGTGACCGCCGACGAACAACGGGGGCTGGCTTCTGTCGGCCCCTTTAGATCTTCTCCCTGAGGCCACCGCCGGGACCAGGGACGGCCAGCACAGCGACTATCTGGTAAGCCTTGAGCGGGAGGCTAGAAGGCAAGGAGCCGGTTGCCTGTGGTGAGCTGTTTCATACCTGGA
>JACZYV010000016.1:0-27714 GCA_022570905.1 Chloroflexota bacterium | reverse complement strand
TGTCCATCGCCTTCGACCTGCCAACCCAGATCGGCTACGACTCGGACCACCTGCTGGCCAAGGGCGAGGTCGGCAAGGTGGGAGTGCCCATCTGCAGCCTGGCGGACATGGAGACCCTTTTCGATGGGATCCCCATGGACAAGGTCAGCACCTCCATGACCATCAACGCCACCGCCTCGTTGCTGCTGTGTTTCTACATCGTGGCGGCCAGGAAGCAGGGCGTCTCCCAAGACCAGATCAGCGGCACCGTGCAGAACGACATCCTCAAGGAATACATCGCCCGGGGCACCTACGCCTACCCGCCCCGGCCCTCCATGCGGTTGGTGGTGGACCTATTCAAGTACTGCACCGAGAACGTGCCCAAGTGGAACACCATCAGCATCTCCGGCTATCACATGAGCGAGGCCGGCGCCACCGCGGTGCAGGAACTGGCCTTCACCTTCTCCAACGCCATCGCCTACGTTCAAGCGGCGTTGGACGCCGGTCTGAAGGTCGACGACTTCGGCCCCCGGTTGTCCTTCTTCTTCGTGGCCCAGAACAACCTGTTTGAAGAGGTGGCCAAGTTCCGGGCGGCCCGCCGCATGTGGGCCCGGATAATGAAAGAACGCTTCGGCGCCAAGGACCCGCGCTCCATGATGCTGCGGTTCCACACCCAGACCTCCGGCGTGAGCCTCACCGCCCAGCAGCCCGACAACAACCTGATCCGCTGCACCATTCAGGCGCTGTCGGCCATCCTGGGCGGGTCCCAATCGATCCATGTGAACTCCCGGGACGAGGCCCTGGCCCTGCCCTCCGAGGAGTCGGTCCAACTGTCCCTCAGGACCCAGCAGATACTGGCCTTCGAGAGCGGGGTTTCCGACGTGGTCGACCCCCTGGGCGGCTCGTATTACATCGAGAGCCTGACCAACGAGTTGGAAGCCAAGGCCCTGGAGTACATCAAGCGCATCGACGATATGGGCGGCTCGGTGGAGGCCATCGAGCAGGGCTTCCAAGTAAGGGAGATCGGGGACGCCGCCTACCGGCACCGGCAGGAGGTGGAGTCGGGCGACCGGACCATCGTCGGCGTGAACCGGTTCACCACCGAGGAGCCTCCCATCGAAGGGCTCTTGCGGGTGAATGAAGAGGCCACCCGGATACAGATCCAGCGGCTGGAACGGCTCCGGAAGGAGCGCGACGGTGGCAAGGTGAAGGCCGCACTGGAGCGGCTGGAACAGGTGGCCAAAACTGAAGAGAACACCGTTCCGGTCATCCTGGAGTGTGTGGAGAATCACTGCACCCTTGGGGAGATCAGCCAGGTATTCCGAGGGGTCTTCGGAGAGCAGGAAGGAATCCTCACATTCTAGCCGCCGGCTGGCACAGCCGGGTTTTCTACCTGCCGGTGGACAACCGCACCTACGAGGCTAACTAGACATAACAGGGTAAAAATGGAGAAATGTCATGCCTGATCTGATACTGACTGAAGAAGAGCAGATGCTCCAGACCACGGTCAGGGACTTTGTCGACCGCGAGATCGCCCCCAGGGCGAGAGAGGCGGATGAGAAGGCCGAGTTCCAATGGGACAACTGGCGCGGCCTGGCCGACCTGGGGCTGACCGGCCTGGGTATCGACACCAAGTACGGAGGCAGCGGCCCGGCCGGCTACCGGCAGGTGTCCATCGCCGCCGAGGAAGTGGCCCGGGGCGACGCCTCCACCAGTGTCAGCTGGCTGGCCCACCTGGCCCTCGGCGCCGCCTGCATCGCCCGGTTCGGCACCGACGAGCAGAAGGAACGGCTGCTCACTCCCCTGGCGTCGGGGGAGGCGGTGGCCGCATTCGCGCTTACCGAGCCCAGCGGCGGTTCCGACGCGGCCGCGCTCCAGACCACGGCCACCGAGCGGGACGGCACCTTCTTCCTTAATGGAAGCAAGATGTTCATCACCAACGCCTCCGTGGCATCGACCATCGTGGTCTTCGCCACCGAGGACCGTTCCAAGGGATACAAGGGCATCAGCGCCTTCCTGGTGCAGAAAGACTCGCCGGGACTGACCATCAACCCCTTGCACGGCAAGCTGGGCATGCGCAGTTCCACCACCGATGAGATCGTCTTTCAGGATACGCCGGTCAGTTCCAACAACCTGCTGGGCGAGCGGGGACGAGGGTTCAACCTCGCCATGGAGATACTGACCCAGAGCCGCATCATCATCGCCGCCCAGAGTGTGGGCATCGGCCAATCGGCCCTGGAGGCGGCGGTCAGATTCGCCCAATTGAGGGAGACCTTTGGCGTTCCCATAGCCCAACACCAGGGCATCCAATTCATGCTGGCCGACATGGCTGTTGGGGTCCACACGGCAAGGGTGGCCACCATGAACGCCGCGAGTCTGATGGACGCGGAACAGCCCTTTTTGCAGGAAGCCTCCATCGCCAAGTTGATGGCGTCGGAGATGTGCATCGACGTGGCCAACAAAGCGATACAGATCCACGGCGGGGCCGGGTACTTCCAGGAGGCCGGGGTGGAACGCATCTTCCGGGACGCCCGGGTAACGACCATCTATGAAGGGACCTCCGAGGTACAACGCATACTCATCGCCAAGCAACTGTTGGCGCAATACCCGGTTTAAACGCCCCGTCCTAACCTTCCCCCTTGCGATGGAGAAGGGACTGAATATGTATGAGGAGAGAAGTCCACAGTGACCGAAGTCTGCACCGTTAACTACATCGACCACGTGGGCGTGGCCGTAAAAGACATCGAGGCGGCTTTGGCCTTCTTTAGAAAGGTCTTCGACGTGCCTGACGCTGAGATAGAATTGATGGAAGACCAAGGCGTCCGCGCCACTCTGATCGAGGTGGGCCAGACAAGACTGGAGCTGCTGGAGCCCACCGGCCCGGAGTCGGGAGTCGGACGGTTCATCGAGCGGCGGGGGGAGGGCCTGCACCATCTGGCGTTCAACGTCACCGATATATCCGGCAAGCTGCGAACGTTGCAGACGCTGGGCGTTGACCTCATCGACCAGACCCCCAGGGAGGGCCTTTCGGGTACCATCGCCTTTGTCCATCCCAGGTCGGTGTTCGGTATCTTGACGGAGTTGGTGGAGAGTAACCCCAAATGATGATCGAGATTAAGGAAGACGCGGGGTATCATGCAGGATAACAACCGTCCCATAAGGGTGCTGGTGGCGAAGCCGGGGCTGGACGGCCACGACCGGGGCGCCAAGGTGATCGCCAGGGCCCTCCGGGACGCGGGCATGGAAGTTATTTACACCGGCATCAGGCAGAGCCCTCAGATGATTGCCCAGGCCGCGGCACAAGAAGATGTCGACGTGATCGGGATGAGCATCCTTTCCGGAGCTCACCTTGAGATACTGCCAGAGATCATGGGTCTATTGCGGGAGCTGGGCATGGACGACGTGATCGTGGTCGTGGGCGGGATCATCCCCGAGGTCGACCGCCAGCCGCTAAAAGACATGGGTATATCCGAGGTCTTCGGCCCCGGCACGACAACCGGCGCCATCGTCGAGTTCATCCAAGAGAAGGTCAAAGACCGGACTGGAGCCTAGTAAGACCCCATAGAATGATTCGCGCGCGGTTTTTGGTCTATCCAGGGGTAGCTAGGTTATTGACAAGACGGTTTTCGCGCGCCTGAGAAGCCGTTTTCACTTGACATCCAACCATGAGTGGCACCTATAATTGTGACCGGCTATCACCGGGGTTTGGGTAGGCTCGATGTATTACAACTTGGCTCAGTTGTTGAAAGAGCCCACCGGATCGACGAGATACTACGAAGTAGACGGCTCGTTCATCGGCCCTGAGAATAGCATGGACCGGGCCCAGGGATGGGTCTGGGTGATTCGGACGCACCAAGGTGTTTTGGTCCGCGCCGAGCTGGAGACCTGGGTCAAGTTGACCTGCGGCAGGTGCATCGACCAGTTCGAATTACAATCCAGATTAAAAATGGAAGAAGAGTCCTTCCCGACAGATGACCTGGTGTCGGGTCAGACGACAGATTCCTCGGAAGAGACGGAAGGCGTGATTCATCTCGATGCCCAGCATGTTCTGGACATGACCGAGGTGCTGCGCCAATGCGTTCTCACCGAGGTACCGATAAAACCCTTGTGCTGTGAGGAATGCTTGGGCCTGTGCCCGGGATGTGGGAGCAACTTAAACAAGGAAAAATGTAAATGTAATGCAGCTCTAGCTGATCCCCGATGGGTGTCTCTGGCGGAGCTGTAGACTGAGAGGCGGGAATAACCGGTCTTCTCGATTTTGTAAAACTACTCAGGAACCCCAACAGATTCATACTTCGGACTATTTCCTAAAACCGTAGCTATTCCCCCTTCTCAGCCTCCCACAGCAGTAAAAGTGTACGCTTTATCGTCTGCCTGGTAGAATTACTGGCGGCGATTATTGAAGTATGGTGTGCTGACTAAGAAAAAAGGACGTGACCAACCATGGGTGCGGTACCCAGAAAAAAATTGACCAGGGCAAGGAAGGGGCGTCGAATAGCCTCATATAGGCTCAGTCCGATGTATCCGGCTTTGTGCCCCCGTTGCCGGGCCGCCAAGAGGCCGCACGTCGTATGTCCTCAGTGTGGGTTCTACCGGGGACGTCAGGTGATAGAGCAAACGGTCTAGCCAGGTCTGAAGGCATGCGCCGCAGGGCCGCTGCCTATAGGCCTAGGCTCAGACCACTGAGTTATGTACGCTAAGCACGAAAAAAGGGTAATAAAGGAGTCGTTTTCAGGTTGTACTTTTTTGTCCCGCTGCCCTAAAATCCGTAAGGTGTCGAAAACCGGCCTTGACCGGTGGAGGTAGCTACGAGTACCGAAGAAGCGAATAACCAAACGAACAACCAGGCGTACGTTTTCCCTGGACAAGGTTCGCAAAGCGTAGGTATGGGGGCCGAACTCTTTGAGTCGTCTCGAGCCGCGCGGGAAACCTTCGAGGAAGCCGACGATAGTTTGGGTTTTCCCTTGTCCCGTTTGATATTTGAAGGACCGGCCAAGGACCTTCAGAACACCGCGAACTCCCAACCGGCGATCATGACCGTAAGCGTCGCCGCATGGCGGACCTGGCAAGTGATGCAGGGATCCCAGGCGGTCAGCGCCAAGGCCGTGGCCGGCCACAGTTTGGGTGAGTACACTTCCCTTGTGGCGGCTAGCGTCATCGAGTTTCCCGATGCCGTGCGGTTGGTCCGCAAACGTGGTGAACTAATGAACCAGGCCGCCATCAACCGTCCCGGCGCCATGGCCGCCATTCTGGGACTCAATGAGATGGCCTTCTCCCAGATTTGTGATGAGACCGGTGTGGAACTGGCGAATATAAACACCGACGACCAGATCGTGATCAGCGGCGATAAGATCGCCGTGGCCCGTGCAATGGACTTGGCCTCGGCCCGCGGCGCCAAGAAGACGATACCTCTGCCCGTCAGCGGGGCGTTCCACTCCTCATTGATGTTTGAAGCGGAGGCAGGTCTGGCCGATGCGATCCAGGCCCTCGATTTCAAAAACCCCAAGATGCCAGTTGTCGGCAATTGTGATTCCAAGCCGTTGTCCACGGCGGACGAGATCCGCAGCGAGTTGGTCAACGGTCTCTGCCACTGCGTTCTATGGAAGGATACAGTCCGCCATCTAGTGGATTCTGGGGTGAGCCAGTTTGTGGAGTTCGGTTCCGGCGGGGTACTGGCAGGTCTAATCAAAAGAATCGACCGAGGAGTCAAGGTAACCACCGTGTCAGACACCGCTTCCATGCGGAAACTGGCTGAGGAAATAGCCTAGGCTGCTCGAGTTTTTAAATGGTGACCCATGATTAGGGTTAAATACACAGACCAAAGGCGACAATCAAGAACGGCGGCACTGCAATCACTGTTCGCTGCCGATGTGCGTGGCATCTGGAATGACCCGCCATTGGAGTGGTTGGACGATGACCAAGAGCTGCCGGAGAGTTGCATAGAATTCGCTCAGGAACTCTTGAGTGGCGTTTCTAAAAGCCACTTAGGGCTGGACAACGTGATCACCCGCTACGCTCCAGCGTGGCCGGTGAGCCAATTGTCGGTCATAGACCGCAACATCCTGCGCATAGCCCTATTCGAGTTGATATACACCCCTGGAACTCCCAGAAAGACGGCCATCAACGAGGCCGTGGAGTTGGCGAAAATCTTTGGCAGCGAGAGTTCGGCTCGGTTCATCAACGGGGTTTTAGGATCCGCGATGTCTGGATTGGAGTCAGGAGAGATCGCCACCATCGAGCCTGTGCCTGAAGGGAGATGATTAATTGACCACTGTTTATGACAGAGTAAAAACCATCGTGGTCGATAAGTTGGGAGTTGAAGAGGGCGAGGTCACAGAGACTGCGTCTTTCATTGAGAACCTGAATGCCGACTCCCTCGACCTGGTGGAATTGATAATGGCGTTTGAAGAGGAATTCTCCACGGGCGATGCTCAGTTGGAGATATCCGATGAAGACGCCGCCAATATCGCGACGGTTAGCGACGCCGTGACTTATCTCAAGGACCACGGCGTCAAAGACTGAGGCCCCGTTGGGCGGTACCCGGCTGTGGGATACGGTGAGGCGGTGGTGGGAGCCGATGATTGAAGAACACCACTTCGGGACACTATTCCGGTTTCGTCTTTCCCCCTCACCCAGTCTCTATCGTTGCCCAACGCCCCATTCTCTTACCGTACGGTTCCCCCGCGGCGGCCAAGGGGGGGAAGGCGGCTATCATGCCTGCAGCCACCAGTTACCGGCCGAAATAGAGTAAAAAAGTAACTGCAATTCATCGCACTTTCCAAATAGACCAGTCAAACGGCGCCACCAGCAGCCCAGATGATGGGCCGCAAACCCCAGTTGGCTAACACAGTCGAACCGGGAGGTTGGAAACCATGACTTCATTTCATGACGGCACCGGCAACGACGGGATCAGCGGCAACGGCGATAACTGGACCGGCGGCAACGAGGCTTACGCGGCCACGGGGTCTGAAGGACCCAACGACACCGGTCCGGATGCCGCGGGGGTTAGCCCGATGAAAACCCTTGATCAGATCGCCCACTTGGTGAGAAATTGCACCGACTGCCCCTTGTCCGGGGGCCGCACCAACGCGGTCCCAGGGGAAGGAAACCCCCAGGCCGAAGTGATGTTCATCGGCGAAGGTCCCGGTTTTCAAGAAGACCGCTTGGGACGCCCCTTTGTCGGCCCCGCCGGTAAACTGCTGGACGGTCTGCTGGCGTCCATCGGCACCAACCGTTCCGATGTATTCATCGCCAACATGGTCAAATGCCGGCCTCCCGATAACCGGGACCCGGCCCCGTCGGAGATTGCCGCCTGTACCAAATACCTGGACCGGCAGATAGAGCTGATCAACCCCAAACTGATCGTCACGTTGGGCCGGTTCGCATTTGGGCGGTATTTCCCGGGGGAGGGCATCACCAAAGCCCGGGGAAAACTCAGAGAGAAAGACGGGCGATTGATCTTTCCCGTGCTTCACCCAGCCGCGGTGTTGCGCCGGGAAGAGCTAAGGCCCACAATGATAAAAGACTTCAAAACGATTTCGGAGATATTGGAGGGCGGACGGAAGGACGCTGGCAGGGAGCCGGGCGGAATTACGCCTGAAGCACCACAAACAGCCCAGTTTTCCTTTTTGGACGCCCCTGGCCAAGCAGCCGTTCCCACGGCGCAGCCCGAGACATCCACCGTCAACGTAGAAGAAGCACCCCGGCCCGAGCAATTGACCCTATTCTAAGAGCCGGCCGGGTAATCCATATCTAGGAACGACTAAAACGTTGACATCTCAGCTACGCATCATTCCCCTGGGCGGCCTCGGGGAAATCGGTAAAAACATGATGGCCCTGGAGTACGAGAACGACATCATTGTCGTCGATTGCGGGGTCCAATTCCCCGAGGAAGGAATGTTTGGGGTCGACCTGATCATCCCAGACGTTTCTTATCTGATAGAACGGGCCGACAAGGTCCGCGCCATCCTCATCACACACGGCCACGAAGACCACATCGGCGCCTTGCCCTTCATCTTGCCGAAATTGAAGGTACCGGTCTACGCGCCGCGGCTGGCCCACGGCCTGATCACCGCCAAACTGAAAGAACGCCGGGCGGCCCGGGACTCCGTCGTGACTCCCATCGACCCGGGCGTGATCCATCAATTTGGCGAAAGCTTTGAGGTCTCGTGGTTCCGGGTGTGCCATAGCATCCCAGACGCCATGGGTATCGCCATCGGGACCCCGCTGGGCACGGTGATTCACACCGGGGACTTCAAGATCGACCACACTCCGGTGGACGGCCGCATCTTCGACCTTCCGGCCTTGGCCCACTATGGGGACGATGGCGTTCTGCTGCTGTGTTCCGACTCCACATACGCGGAAGTGCCGGGATATACCACTTCGGAGCGGGTGGTGGGAGAGGCCCTTGACCGGGCCATCGGAGAGGCGGAGGGCCGGGTATTGGTCGCCACATTCGCATCGTTGGTATCCAGGGTCCAGCAGGTGGTGGACGCCGCCGAGAAACATGGCCGAAAAGTCAGCATCGTGGGGCGGAGCATGGTTGATACCGTGAAGGTGGCCACTGAACTGGGCTATCTGACAGTGCCGGAGGGAGTGCTGGTTCCCTTGCGCGAAACGAGGAAGCTGCCGCCGGAACAAGTGGTCCTGATGACCACCGGCAGCCAGGGAGAGCCGACCTCGGCCCTGGTCCGGATCGCCAAGCAAGAGCACCGTGACGTCACCATCATGGCCGGAGACACGGTGATAATCTCCGCCACTCCCATACCGGGGAATGAGCTCGCGGTTAGCCACACCATCGACAACCTGCTCCGCCAGGGGGCCAAGGTGCTCTACGACAAGATCGCCACCGTCCACGTCCACGGGCATGCCAGCCAAGAGGAACTCAAGCTTGTGCTGCGTCTGGTACGGCCGAAGTACTTCGTGCCGGTCCACGGCGAATACCGGCACCTGACCGCCCATGCCCAATTGGCCTGGGACTTGGACGTGGCCAAAGACGGGATCTTCGTGATGGAAGACGGCGACGTGCTGGAACTGTCGGAAGACGGCGCACGCATGGATGACCGGATCTCCGCCGGACCCATCTTCGTGGACGGTCTGACCACCCGGGACAACCGGAGCCCGGTGCTCAGTGAGCGCCGCAGCCTCTCCAAAGATGGAGTGGTGGTGGTTGTGGTGACCACGGACAAGAAGAACGGCAAGCTCGTAGGTGAGCCCGTGGCCGTCTCCAGCGGGTTCCTGGACGACTCAGAAACGGGCAATCTTTTCGAAGAACTGAGCGTCGCCGTGGCCAAGGAATTAACCAGCAACGGAGCCCGCCAACCTGAAAAGGGCGAAAACGGCGAATTAAAGGCAAAAGTCAGAGAAACTGCCCGCAGTTTCATAGCTGGCGCCGTGCGTCGTTCCCCTATGATAATTTCAGTGGTTTTGGAGGTTTAGTCCAGCCACTCGCCGGAAACCGGCCATAGTAACTGCCACTGGAGGGATATAGTGGCCAGTTCAATTGGGAGGAAGCGGCGTAATACCGCTTCGCCATCGATCAAAGACCTCATCCACGGAGCCCCCGGGTCGCTGATAGACGCTCTGGCCATATTGGCTATTGGTCTGTCCGTCGGCCTGTACTTTGGCTTCTCCAATGACGCACGTGAACGGGCCATCGAGGCCTTGGGCTACGGCTGGGTTCCCGTTGGACTCCTGGTTGCCGTAACCCTCGTCACACTCCGTTACAACCACCGCGTTCTTTTTACTCACTGGCGCCGCTGGACCATCGCCGCGGCAATGGCCGCCATGTCCGTCGGCGTTCTGTCCACCATATTCCCCTCCGACGGCGCCCTCGAAGACGTTAGCCTTGGCGGCATATGGGGCGGTTACTTGGGCGGCACGCCTGCGATTCTCGCGGCCGTCAAGATAGCCGGAATCGCGTTGGTTGTTCCTCTTATCATCAGGCCAAAGCTGGCCGCCACCCGGTATTTGCGGTACACCAAAACAGGCCTATTCGGCGTCCAGCTGGGCCTGATCTGTCTCTACGTCGGCATCCAGCAGTCCGCCCGTTTCTTGGACCGGAGAGCCCGTATCTTGCGCTACGGGATGTATCGCCACGCCTCACGCAAAGACCTGCTGAAGATGTTGGTCTTGGGCCCGTCCAAAGCTCCGGTGCGCACCCTGGCCTATCAAGGGGACTCGGAGACCGCCTTCGACCTAAGTGTTGGCCCTGAACAAGAATCAGAATGGGACCTGGCGGGTCAAGACGGTCTCAATGCCTTGGACAGCCACGATGAAGACGACAGGGAAGAGCCCAAACCGGGGCTGATTCCCACCTGGGACACCAAAGAGCCCCCGCCCAGAAAGGCCCCCACGCCGTCCCGGGCGGTCAGAGGAGGCGCCAACGCCGGAAACAGAAGCAAGCTAGGCTGGCAGACACCCCCGGTGGACATGCTGACGCCGCCCGACACCCACCATGCCCCTGAAGCCGCGCTTCAAGAGATGGCGAGGCTGGTGGAGACCACGCTGAGCGACCACGGCGTAAGAGTGGAAGTCACCGAAGTGAAAGCCGGACCCAGGATTGTGCGTTTCGGGTTGGTTCCCGGTTGGGTGCCCAAGAAGGGAGAAGCGGGCCGTGGCGCCATCGGTCTCGACACGAACGATGCTGACCCGTCGGCCCTGGAACGCAGCCGGGTTAAGGTCCAGAGCATATTGATCCGTGAAAAAGACATGGCCCTGGCGCTGAAGACGCCGTACCTGAGGATCGAGGCGCCGGTGCCCGGTGAAGCTCTGGTTGGTCTGGAAGTGCCCAGCCCCTCGCCCAGCAAGGTGCACCTGAGAGAAGTGATGGAGACCCCGGCCTTCACCAAGTTGGCGGCCAAAGGGGGTTTGCCCATCGCCCTGGGTCAGGACACCGGAGGCAGCCCAGTGGTCCTGGACCTGGCCGCGTTGCCCCATATGTTGATCGCCGGCGCCACCGGCAGCGGCAAGAGTGTCTGCATCAACTCCATCGTCGCTTCACTCCTGCTCACCAAGACGCCCGATCAGTTGCGTATCCTCATGGTGGACCCCAAGCGGGTCGAGTTGACGCCGTTCAACGGGATCCCCCATCTGGTGGGTCCGGTGATCGTCGATGTTGAAGAGGTCAACACCTCCCTTCGGGGGCTGATCCGGGAGATGCTGAACCGCTACAAACTGATGGAAGAGACCGGCGCCAGGAACATAGAAGGTTATAACAAACGGGCCAAAGAGAAGATGCCCTTCCTGGTGTTGATCGTGGATGAGCTGGCCGACCTGATGATGGTCGGCGGGTTCGAAGTGGAGCAGAACCTGGTGCGGCTGGCCCAACTGGGCCGGGCCACCGGAATCCACCTGGTGTTGGCCACTCAACGTCCGTCGGTCAATGTAGTGACTGGTCTGCTCAAGGCCAACATACCGGCCCGCGCCGCTTTTGCCGTGGCGTCCCAGGTCGATTCCAGAGTCATTCTTGACGCCGTTGGGGCGGAGAAGCTGTTGGGCAAGGGCGATATGTTGCTGTTGCACAACGAGTCGCCCAAACCCAGCCGGGTCCAAGGCACATTGGTCTACGACCAGGAGATCGACCACATCGTCGAGTTCTGGCTGGGCCAAGACGGCCCTGCCTTGCCGGTCATCGACGTGCGCGACCCAGAAGGTGAAGAAAGCGAGGACGACGTGGACGCCCGTATCATGGAAGAAGCCAGGAAACTGGCCGCGAGAAATCCCCAATTGACCGGTTCCTACCTGGAGCGGCGGCTGAAGATCGGCAGCCGCAAGTCCGAAGAGGTGATGGAATTATTGGAAGAAGAGGGCTTTTTCGACCCACGCTAACAGGGTAAGCTGAAGGGCTCTTCCACAGGCGCTGATCATCTCTCGCCATCGGGCTGCGTTTATAACCGGGTCCAAGTTGCCGCTTCTGCTATTTCGCAACCGGCCGGAATTCAACTATTTTTCAACCGCGCTCTGGTTTGCTATTATGGGCCTATCTCGTGTACCCAGGTTGAATAGATAGTTTTTGCTGATAGACCTTCATACTCACAGCTATCCCCACTCTGACGACAGTTTCATGAGCGTGGACGAATTGATCGAGGGCTCCAAGTCGTTGGGACTGGACGGTATCTGCCTCACCGATCACGATGCTTTCTGGACCGACGAGCAGATTCGAGACCTTTCCAGCAAGCACGAATTCTTGGTTATTCCCGGCTGTGAGATCAATACCGAGGCCGGCCATGTACTGGTCTTTGGACTAAGCCAGTACGAATTCGGCATGCATAAACCGGAATTTCTACGGGCGTCCGTAGATCAGGTGGACGGAGTGATGATCGCGGCACATCCATACCGGCGGCGCTTTCTGGAAGAACCGGCTGAACGTCCGGGAGTCAGGGAAGAGATGCTGGAGCGGGCCAGCGGTGACGGATTCTTCCGGATGTGCCGGGGCATCGAGGCGCTGAACGGACGGGGCCTGGCCATCCAGAACCAATTCTCCCTGGAGTTGGGTGGACGCCTGAGCACCAACATGACAGCCGGCAGCGACGCACATAAGGTGGAACAGATCGGCACCGTGGCAACAGAATTTCAACGGCCTGTATCCTGCCTGGAAGACCTGATTCGGGAATTGCGGGAAGGCCGTTACCAGCCGGTGGACCTGAGGCAAAAAGCCGTACCCCGCACCCAATGAAATGATTAGACGGAACTCTTTGGAAAATGACTGTATTACTTAAAATAGAAGACCTGACGGTGAGCTTCGGCACCTCCGCTGGACGGGTAAAGGCCCTGAACAACGTGAATCTCTCCCTGGAGGAAGGCGAGGTTCTATGCGTTGTGGGGGAAAGCGGTTCAGGAAAAAGCACCCTGGCGCTCTCAATCATGGGGCTTCTGCCGCACAACGCAGAGATCTCTGACGGCCGGATAATGTATCGGGATATTGACCTTCTTCGGGCCGGGCCGAACCAGATGCGTGACTTGAGAGGCCGGGAGATATCTCTGGTGTTCCAGGACGCCCAGTCCGCGCTGAACCCCATCGAGTCCATCGGACCCCAGTTGGAAGAGGTGATCCTGGCGCACACTGACATCTCGCTCCGCAACGCCAACCGGATGGCCCAGGACATGCTTTTTGAGATGGGGATGGCCGATCCCAAGCGTGTGATGGGACAGTACCCATTCGCCCTGAGCGGTGGCATGTGCCAGCGGGTGATGATGGCCATGGCCCTGGTTATGCGCCCAAAGCTACTGATCGCCGACGAGCCCACATCGGGCCTAGACGTCACACTTCAGGCTGAGATACTGCAGCGGATCAGGGACCTGGTGAAAGAACAAAACGCGTCGGTCCTGCTGATCACCCACGACATGGGGGTGGTTGCGGCCATGGCCAATAGAGTGAGCGTGATCTACGCGGGGAACGTTGTGGAGGACGCCGAAGTCGTCCCGTTGTTCAGTCGGCCCCAACACCCTTACACTTGGTCGTTGTTACAGGCGTTGCCCCGAATAGACGACCCGGGCCGGAGGATCGAGCCTTTACCCGGATCACCTCCCGACATGATCAAACTGCCCGGGGAATGCCCCTTTTTGCCCCGCTGCTTCAAAGCGCAGAACCAGTGCCGGACCGATCCCAAGCCCAAGTTAACGGAGATCGAAGAAGGGCACTTGGTCGCTTGCTACAACCCGGTGGTGCCTGAAAAAGAAGCCTAGAGGCTCTGGGTTATCGTGGCGGGGTGCGGCCAGGGTCGTCCTGACATTCGGGGACTTCATCTGGAAACTTCATCGCCCACCAGCAATTCCAGGGCCAGATCGGGTTCCAACCTGCCGCGTTTAATGGCTAGATCGGTCTCCAAAAGCCGGTCGTAGCGCCAGATGATCTCCGGCATGGGATGACGCCGGGCTTGTTCCGCGGTTTTCCGCACGACAAAGTCTGAAGATGTACCCAGCCGTCCCTTCAACTCGCTCTGCGGCATTCCACGGTCGATCGCGTCCCTGGCCAACGCCAACAGGCGCAGTTGGCGTTCGACCATGCTGATGACATATAGGGCTTCCCGGCCGTCCTCTTTCAACCGGTGCAGCAAGCGCAAGGCCACGCCGGGGCGGCCGTCGATCATTGCATCGACGGCGGCGAAAATATTGGCCTCGCGGACTTGTGAGACCATCTCGCCCACGTCTTTATCTTGTATCTCCCGCCCCGAGCAATACAGGGCCAACTTCTCCAGTTCCTGGTCCAGGGTCCAGAGGTCGTTGCCCACCAGGTCGGTGATGGACCGGTTGGCCGACGGGCTCATGGATGAGCCCTTGGCCTCGACCGTGGACTTCACCCAACGGGCCAGAGCCTCGCCGGACGGAGCGGACAATTCTTCCACTTGAGCCACGGGCCGCAGCAGGCGCAGGAGCGGGTTGTTGGCGCCCAATGACCCGTCGGTGAACACCAACACGGTGGAATCCGGCATCTGAGGGATGGCGTCGCCCAAGACTTGCCATTGGCTGGCGACTCCCGAATTCTCGGAAGAACCGCGTCCGCGGCCCCGCCCCCGGCCCCGGCCTTGGGACTCGGCCGTGCCCAGCAGCCCTTCGACTATCACCAGACGGTAATCGTCCATGAAAGGGAGCGCGTTGCACATGCTTAGCAGTTCGCCGGGCTTGGTCTGAGACCCGATCAGACGGTGCCGGTTGGCTTCCAACACATCCGATGCCCCAACCTCGGCGATCAGCTCGTCCAGCCGTTTGGGCACCAGGAAACTATCGCCGTGGAGCAGATATACGGGCAATTTGGACTCCCCAAGTCAACACGGGTCCGGCGGGCCGGATTATATCACCAGCCCCCTCGGCTCACGCCCGGCGATCGGTGTGTCGATCGTCACCATTTTCCGAGTGGCGGTAGTATCGGTTGTGTGGTTTAATGATTCGGGCCTTTACGGGCCTCTAAGAAGCATCAAGATACCCCATAAAGAGAGCATTTAAAGATGGATTTTGCCCTTTTCTCGCATGTCCCCTGGCCGGAAGGAACGGAAGCCAAGCAGGTTTACGACGACATCACGGAAGAGTTTGTGCTTGGTGAGGAACTGGGGTTCAAGAGCGCCTGGATGGCGGAACACCATTTCACCCGCTACGGACTGGGCTCGGCGCCCATGGTCCTAGCCAGCAACATATTGGCGAAGACCACGACTCTTAGATTGGGATCGGCCGTGCTGGTGTCCCCGCTGCATCTACCAGCTAGGTTGGCTGAAGAGATTGCCACTCTGGACGTGCTGAGCGGAGGCCGCGTAGATGTTGGTTTCGGGCGAGGGGCCGCCAGGTCTGAATACAACGTCGCCAACGTTCCGGCGGAAGAGAGCCAAAGCCGGTTTCAAGAATCGATCACCATGATCGAGGGGCTTTGGACCACCAAGAATTACACCTTCGAGGGCGAGCATTACAAGGTGACTAATGCGAACCTTGTTCCGCAGCCGGTGCAAAAACCCCACCCGCCCATCCACATCGCTGCCACCCGCACCAAAGCGACTCAGGAGTTTGTCGCCGAATCCGGTCATCCGCTGATCATCGGCGTGGTGCTGGACACTCTTGACGCCTTGGAGTTGTGCCACACCATGGTCGATCTGGCAAAGTCCAAGGGGAATAACATGACCATGGGCCAGATTCCCTTCTTCCGGTATTTCTACGTGGGCGAGACCGAAGAAAAGGCCAGGGCCGACACCAAGGCGGCGTTGGACTGGAACATAGACATGATTCAGTGGCGCCGCACCTTCGAAACAGGAAGTGAGGTCTGGGAGAAGATGGAAGACTTCCGGAAGAACCGCACCGAGCTTCCGCCCAGCTATGATTACCTGTACGAGAACCGGGCTTTCATCGGCTCGCCGGACCAGATCATCGCCAAGATAAAATTGCTGCAGGACGAGGGAATCGATTACTTTGGCTGCAACTTCTCCTTTGGCGGCATGCCCCAGAAGAAGGTGCTCAAGTCCATGCGGCTATTCGCCAAAGAGGTGATGCCCGCGTTCAAATAGGGGTTTTGGTGACAACCTACGGTTGGGCTGGCAGACGTTCGCCGTGGAAGCCGGCGCGGTCTTCGAAGGACGTTCCGGGCTCTGGGTAGACCTGGCGGTAGAGGCCCCGGGTCCTGGCCTTGATGGTTTTATTTACCCGCAGGTAAAGCTCCGTGGGGCGGGCGTTCTGGTCTTTGTACATCTCGCTATGCAGCGGGCTGCCGTCTTCCATCTCCCAGATGCACAGGTATTTGAGTGCGTTGTTGTTGTTATCGCCCTCCAGTTTGAACCGGCGGGCGGAGACGTAGCCGGGGATGGCCATACGCTCGGGCAGGTGTTGCTCGTTGTACCACTTGTTGAATTCTTCTTCGTCTGCCGCGTCCACTTCCATGGTCACCACCAAGACGGTGTTGCCGATGTGCTGTGAAGGGGCGTTGCCGTTCTTCTGCGCCATATTTGTCACCAATCGTTCGAGATATTTAGACCAATATTTGAGTGCAACCCGCCCATGGAAACCCGGCGAGCCGGCCGCTTGCGGGAGGGTGGTGGGGTAGTATAGCATTGGGCGTGGTTTTTCGCGGCGTAACGTATACGCTCCATGAGACTGGCAAGGGGATTGCATGAACCAAAAGGTCCGCCTCAAGGTCAACGGCACCGACCACGAATTGGACATCCCGGCCCGGCGTCTGCTGATTGATTGCATCCGGTATGACATCGGCCTTACCGGGACCAAAGAAAGTTGCAGCGTGGGGGTTTGCGGCGCCTGTGCGGTGTTGGTTGACGGCGAGATGTATGCCTCTTGCATCACCTTGGCGGTGGCGGTGGACGGCTCGGAGATCACCACGATTGAGGGCATCGCCGAGAACGGCAATCTCCACCCCGTGCAGCAGGCCTTCATCGACCACGGTGGGTTCCAATGCGGCATCTGCACCCCCGGCCAGGTGATTGCCGCCATGTCCCTGCTGGACGAAAATCCTGATCCCACCGATGACGAGATCAAACAATATATGATGGGCAACCTGTGCCGCTGTACCGGCTACTACGGCATCCTCAACTCCATCGCCGCCGCCGCGAAGAACATGAATGAGGCGGCGGGGAGCGGCGGATGATCGATTTCGAATACCACGCTCCCACCAGTTTGGACGAAGTGTTTGGGCTCTTGGACCAGTATGGCGACGACGCCCGCGTCATGGCCGGCGGCACCGCCCTGGTCATCCAGATGAAGCAACGCCTGTCTCAGCCGTCTCACGTGGTCGGATTGCGGCGGGTAGGCGGTCTCAACAGCATCGAAAAAACGCCCGAGGGAGTGAGGATCGGGGCACTCTGCACCCAGCGTCAGGTAGAGAACAGCCCATTGATCGGGGAGGAATTTCCCCTCCTCGCCGATACCTTCCGCAAAGTGGCGACTCCAAGGATCCGCAACATGGCCACCATCGGCGGCGGACTGGTCAACGGCGACCCCAACCAGGACCCGCCTCCCTCGTTGATCGCCTTGGGAGCGTCGGCGGTGATGACCTCCAAGAAGGGAGACCGGGTGGTGGCGTTGGAAGACCTGTTCATCGACTACTACGAAACCGATGTGCAGCCCGGCGAGGTGCTGACCAGCGTGTTGGTTCCCCGGGCTCCATCCGGCTCCGGTTCGGTTTACCTGAAATTTCTGCCCCGCACCGCCGACGACTACGGCACCGTTTCAGTGGCGGCGGTTGTATCCAGGGAGCAGAACGGCGATTGTAAAGACATCAGGATCGTCCTGGGTTCGGTGGGCGTCACGCCCATCCGGGCCAAACAGGCCGAAGACGCCCTGCGGGGGAAACCGCTGACCGACGAGAACATCCGGGCAGCCGCGGCGCTGGTGAAAGACGCGGTCGATCCTCTGGAGGACTTCCGGGGCTCCGCGGAATACAAGACCGATATGGCGGAGGTCTTTGCCCGCCGCGCCGTGGAGCAAGCCATGGCCGCCATACCGGCGGGGAGCTAGCCGCGTTGAAGGTTGAGATTAACTCGGTCGTTCCGGCCAGCCGTGAGGCCACCTGGGCGCTGGTCATGGACATCCCCCGGGCCGCCTCCTGTATCCCAGGGATAAAAGACGTGATCCCGGATGGCGAGGGCCGGTACCAGGCCACGCTCACGGCAAGGGTCGGTCCCATGGGCATGAGCCTGAGCGGGACCATCACAGTTCTGTCCCAAGATGCCGAGGCCGGCGAGGCCCGGTTCCTGGTTGAAGCCAACGACCGGCGGGTCGGCGGTGGCGTAAAGACCAATATGACCATGAAAGTGACCGCCAAGTCGCCCAACGAGACCGAACTGGAGATCGTGGCCGACACCACCTTCATGGGCCGCCTGGGTGAACTGGGCCAGCCCATCATCCGCAGGAAGGCCCGCAACACCCTGGAAGAGTTCTCCAAGAACCTGAGCAAGTTATTGGCCTCAGAGGCCGAATAACCACCTATGGATGCGCCAAGTAATCCGGCGGGATAACGGGGCTTTGGCCGCATCGTCAGTGTGGTTTCGTTGACACAAAATTCCAGGGGTTCCTATACTGTTGTAGAACTCATTTCGTTTTCTTCGCTTCCCATATGGGGATGTCGTGTCGCGTTTCATCTAGACCCTGAGACTCGGCGCATCGAGCGTGGCCGGGAGGGCCTGTGTGCGGCATAGTTGGATACGTTGGAGGACAGGAAGCCTGGCCCATCATCTTCGAAGGGCTAAGGCGGCTTGAATACCGGGGCTACGATAGCGCCGGTATCGCCATCGTCGATCCCCAGGGCGAAATACAACTACGCAAGACCGTTGGCAAGGTCAACGGCCTTAACAGCGCCGGAGCCCACCCCACCGGTACGGTAGGCCTGGGCCACACCCGCTGGGCCACCCACGGCCGTCCATCCCACGAGAACGCCCATCCCCATATCGACTGTCAGCAGCGCATCGCCGTCGTCCACAACGGGATCGTCGAGAATTACCTGGAACTGAAACGGCGGCTGATCGACGCCGGCCATGTCTTCGAATCGGAGACCGACACCGAAGTCCTCACTCATCTGGTGGAAGAGGGGATGGACCGGGGTCTGAGCTTCCAAGAAGCATTCCGGCGCATGGGCCGCATGGTGAAAGGCTCACAAGCCATCTCCGCCATCCTGAAGGGAAATTCCGGAGAGATCTGCGCCCTTCGTTTGGGGCACGCCGGTGGATTAGTGGTGGCCCAAGCGGAAGGCCAGGCGATCATCGGAAGCGATCTGCCGGCATTGTTGCCTCTCCTCCAGACCGATTCCAATATGGGCCAGGTGGGTTTCTTGGAGACCGGTGAGATGGTGGTGGTCACCCGGGATGGGGTCGAGTACCAAGACCTGGAAGGGAACCATATCGACAAGCAGCCCCGGATGGTCTCCCAGGAAGAGGTGCTGGTGGATAAAGCGGGATACCAGCATTTCATGTTGAAGGAGATCATGGAGCAGCCCCAGGCCGTGGCCAGCGCCATGCGGGAGCGGGTCGATTTCGAGACCGGGCGGGTGGACCTTCCGGATTTCCCCCTCTCTCCCCAAGAGATAGCCGAACTGGACCGGGTGATGCTCATTGGTTGCGGCACCAGCTTGAACGCAGCCCAGGTGGGCCGTCATCTGGTGGAACGTTACGGCGGTCTGCCTGCTGAGGCGGAAAGCGCATCGGAGTTCCGGTACCGCGACCCATACATCGGCCCCCGCACCTTGGTGGTGGCCATCGGCCAGTCCGGTGAGACGGCTGACACCATTGCCGCCATGCAGATGGTTAAAGACAAAGGCGGAAGATTGGTCACGATCTGCAATACCGAGGGTAGCCAGGCGTCCCGCATCGCCGACGGGTCTCTCTACATGCGGGCCGGCATCGAGATCGGCGTCGCCAGCACCAAGACTTTTGTGGCTTCCCTGACAATATTGAACCTGTTGGCCATCTTCCTGGGCCAGTCCAGGGGAGTTTTGGACACGGCGAAGAGCCGAGAGTTGGTGGACGGCCTGGCGAAGCTCCCAAGGCTGATGGGCGATCTGCTGGCTGACAGCGCGGTATACCAGCACCTGGCCAAAGAATATGCGGGCTTCGACAACTTCTTGTTCTTGGGCCGGGGACCGAACGCGGCCATCGCCTCCGAAGGGGCCCTGAAACTTAAAGAGATCAGCTACGTCCATGCGGAGGGCTATCCGGCCGGGGAGATGAAGCACGGGCCCATCGCCCTCATCGATGACGCCATGGCCACCGTTGCGTTGGCGCCAAAGGACTCCCTCTACGACAAAGTCGTGAACAACGTGAAAGAGGTTATGGCCCGGGACGGCCGGGTACTAGCGGTGCTCACCGAGGGAGATACCCAGTTGGCCGCCGACGTGGACCATGTTCTCTACATCCCGGAGGCCCCAGAGAACCTGATCCCGCTGCTCATCACCGTCCCGCTGCAGATGCTGGCCTATCACATCGCCCTCCTGCGGGACCGGGACGTGGACCAGCCTCGGAACCTGGCCAAGTCAGTGACCGTCGAGTAATTTCACGGTTTCAGCTCCTTGACCAGCCCCAATCCCCCCATCCGTCTCAATTTTTCACCGCAGGCAATACTGTGTGCTCTATTTCGACGCCATGCTTACCGAATTCGGCGGGAATATCGCTGGGCTTCGCGGATGGCGTTATGATTGGTTCGAAATCCTGCAAATAAGATGGCTAGTGGATTGCAGTTGCGGCGTCGTAGTGCAATCATGTAATCAGGCCTAGGTTCGTGATATAGCCTGGGTTCTGTCCATTTTTTCGATATCCAGACAAGGATATGTTGTAGATGTATTCCAGGCTTGATCACCCCCGGGTTTCATACGAAGATTACCGCCCGTTCCTTGATCCAAAGTTGGCCGACGAATTGGCCGCCGTTGCGGGAGAGATGAGACAGCTACGGGTCTTGCATCTAAACAGCACCGCCACGGGCGGCGGGGTCGCCGAGATTCTGCAATCCATGGTGCCCCTGGGAAACTCCCTGGGTATCGAGACTGAAAGGATCGTGATCAACCCGGACTCGGAGGGGTTCTTCCAAGTCACCAAGAAGATTCACAACCTGCTCCAGGGCGCCGAGGGTGTCCTCTCAACCGAGGAATTGGACATCTACTTCAACTGCATCCAGAGGGTGGCCGACGAGATGCGGGCCAATGGCCTTTCGGCCGACGTATGGTTCGTGCATGACCCCCAGCTACTGCCCCTGGCCCGGTTGCTGCCCAAGAAAGAGGGTGAGACCTGGATCTGGATCTGTCACATCGACCTCACGACGCCCAACAGATCGGTGTTGGACGCCCTGATGCCCCTGACTCAGGACTACGACCAACTGATCTTTTCCCAGACGGCTTACGTTCCCAATAACCTGGGAGACAAGGTCCCGGTGCTCATCGCGCCCCCGGCAATCGACCCGCTGACCATCAAGAACATCCCCATGGACCTTTCCCAAGCCCAGAAAATCGTGCGCGCCATGGGAATAGACACCGCCCGACCCCTGATCACCCAGGTCTCGCGTTTCGACGTGTGGAAAGACCCCTGGGGCGTGATCGACGCCTACCGCATCGCCCGGGAGTCGGTGCCGGGCCTGCAGTTGGCCCTCCTGGGCCTGAGCCAAGCCGCCGACGATCCTGAAGGGGCGGAAATCTTTAAGACCGTGGCCGGCCACGCCGGCGGAGACCCGGATATCCACCTTTATTTCGACCCCGCCGAGATGCCGGTCTCGGTGGATGAGGTGGTGAACGCCATTCAGATGGCTTCCCAGGTATTGATACAGAAGTCCATCAGGGAAGGTTTTGGTCTCACCGTCACGGAGGGCATGTGGAAGGGCAAGCCGGTCATCGGCGGCGACGCCGGCGGCATACGAGTCCAGATAAACGACGGTGTCAGCGGTTTCCTGGTGTCTTCGCCGGAGCAATGCGCCCAAAGGCTGGTGGAATTGCTTCAAGACGAGTCCCTCAGCGCCCGCATGGGCAAAGCAGCCAAAGAGAGTGTGCGCCAACGCTTCCTGTTGCCCCGGTTGGCCCTTGATTACCTGACCGTCGCCAGGTCCCACGTTAACGGCCGGATACCCGCGGTCAGCGGAGACTAGGCCGCCGCTCTGGATCAGCCGCCCCGGCAGCCCGCTTGAACTCCCGCTCAGTTCGCAACGCTCTACCTAGTTGTCCATCGCTTTCCCGCCTGGCAAGATGCCGATTTGATGTTAGAGTAGAGTCCGATTCGCGGTCCCAGCTTGCGTTGAAGCAGCGTTGCGCGGACTGCCATAATCTCGAAGACACACCCGGCCAGAAAGATCGGCCAGAAGATCAGAATGACTCTAGTCCGCGTCAAAGCCCCCGCCACCACCGCGAACCTAGGCCCTGGATACGATTGTCTGGGCCTGGCCTTGGACGTCTGGAATACCCTTGAAGTGGAGATCGTAGACGGCGGCGAGGACGGCGGCGATCCTGTGGTCGAGATTACCGGCGAGGGCGCCGGTGAGCTGGCAACCGGGCGGGACAACCTGGTCTACCGGTCCATGGAGTTCCTGTTCCATGATGCCGGTCAGGATATGCCCGCGGTCCGCATCCGGTGCGAGAACGCCATTCCCTTGGCCCGCGGCATGGGGAGCAGCGCCGCGGCCATCGCCGGTGGATTGGTTGCGGCCAAAGCCATCTGCTCCCAGGACTACACGGCCAACGACCTGCTGGAGATGGCCGCGACCATCGAAGGACACCCGGATAATGTCGCCGCCGCGGTTCTGGGTGGTATGCAGTTGGTCATCGTGGACGAAACCGACGACGGCCAGCGGCTCTTCACGGTGCCGGTGAACGTGCCGCCGGAGTTGCGTGCCGTGCTTTTCGTACCCGACGTTAGGATATCCACGGAGGATGCACGGGCCGTTCTGCCGGAAAAGGTATCCATGGCCGACGCAGTGCATAACATGGGCCGTGTTGGGCTTCTGGTGGCCAGCATGGCCATGAATCACCCGGAGTATCTGGCCATCGCAACCCAGGACCGGCTGCACCAGCCCTACCGCCAGCCGCTGTTCCCGGCCATGAAGGTGATCTTCAAAGCCGCCCTGGACGCCGGCGCGCTGGGGGTATTCCTATCCGGCAGCGGCTCCACGGTGCTGGCCCTGACCCAGGGCCGGGAGATGACCATCGCCTATGAGATGGCGGAGGCGGCCCGGCAGGCCAGCGTTGAGGGCAATGTCAGCGTCACCCAGCCCACGGTGCTTGGCGCCCATCTGATCGGCCAAGAATAGACACGTCATGCCTCTCGTAGTCCATAAATACGGCGGTTCGTCGGTGGCCAACGCCGAGATGATACAGAACGTGGCTCGCAGGATCGCTAAGGTCAGGAAGCAGGGCACGGGTGTGGTGGCGGTGGTCTCCGCCATGGGTGACACCACCGACGATCTGATTGAACTGGCTCATTCAGTTTCCGATCAACCCCATCCCCGGGAGTTGGACCTGCTGCTATCGACCGGCGAGTTGGTGTCTTGCACGCTGTTGACCATGGCCCTGGCGGACCTGGGTCAGGAAGCGGTGAGCCTCACCGGGTCCCAAGCGGGGATCCACACGGACACCAGCCACGGCCGGGCCCGGATCCACCGGGTGGACACGGCCCGGATGCTGGAAGAGTTGCAAGAGGGCCGGATAGTCGTGGTGGCAGGATTCCAAGGGATAACCGAGGACGAAGACATCACCACCCTGGGCCGGGGCGGCTCCGACACCACGGCGGTGGCGCTGGCGGCGGCCCTGGAGGCGGACCGGTGCGAGATCTACACCGATGTAGACGGCATCTATACCGCAGACCCCAGGATCGTCCCGGAGGCCCGCAAGCTGAGCGAGATCAGCTACGATGAGATGCTGGAGCTGGCCAACTATGGGGCGAAGATGCACCCTAGGTCCATCGAATTGGGTGCGGTTTACAATGTTCCGATTTACGTGGCTTCCAGCTTCAACGATACGCCTGGAACATTGATACACGGCAACGTGGACAAGAGAGATATGGAAGATAGAATCAAAGTAACGGGGATCGCCTGCACCACCAACGTGGCCAAGATCACCTTGCGCAGCGTTCCGGACCGCCCCGGTGTGGCCGCCGCACTGTTCGAGCCCCTGGCCCAATCTGGGATCAGCGTGGATACCATCGTCCAAAACACCAGTGAAGACCGGACCACGGACATCAGCTTCACCGTCAGCGGCACCGATCTGCAGGCCGCGCTGGCCAAGGTCGGGGAAACGGCCAAGGAGATCGGCTCTGGCGCTCTGATCAGCGAGGCAGGTCTGGCGGCGGTGAGCGTTGTAGGATCCGGGATGCAACACACCCCGGGCTACGCGTCGCGCATGTTCCGGGTGCTGGCTGACGGAAACGTAAACATCGATATGATCACCACATCTGAGATTCGCATCTCCTGCATCATCAGGGAAGAGCAGGCCGAGGAAGCAGTGCGGCTGCTCCACCGGGGCTTTCAGTTGGACGAGCCCGATTCCGAATAACCCGTCCCACGACATACTGGCGTGCCGGTTTCCCAATCCGCCTTTGATCCAAAGGAAGTGAGCCCTTGCCCCACCCGTACCTATCAGTTGTGATTCCCACGTTCAACGAAGAAGCCAGGATCGCGGGAACCCTCTCCCGGGTGATCGAGTATCTTGCGGGTCAGGATTACCGGTGGGAGGTTGTGGTGGCCGATGACGGCAGCACGGACCACACCGCACGATTGGTGGGCCATGTGATCGTGGAACACCCCAATGTCCGTATCCTTCGCCTGGTCCACCGGGGCAAAGGATGGGCGGTGAAGAACGGCATGCTGGCGGCGGAGGGCGAGTACCGTTTGCTTTGCGACGCCGATCTGTCGGTCCCCATCGAGTTGGTGGAACGGCTTTTGCCTCCTTTGGGGCCCGGCTCTGACATCGTGTTGGGCTCGCGCGAAGCTCCCGGCGCGGTCCGGATCGGGGAACCGGCGCGCCGTCATTTCATGGGCCGCGTATTCAACCGTCTTGTGAGCCGTTTGGCTGTGCCGGGGTTAGCCGATACCCAATGCGGGTTCAAGTGTTTCCGGAGAGAGGCCGCCCAAGACCTATTTCCTCGGGTGACCTTGGACGGGTTCGCTTTCGACGTCGAATTGTTGCATCTGGCCCGCAAACGTGGGCTGACATTTTCCGAGGTCGGTGTGGACTGGTATTACCGGTCTCAGAGCAAAGTTAGGCCATTCCGGGACTCATTGGCCATGACGCTGGACCTGATTAAAATTCGCTGGCGGCACCGCAAACCGGTATGACACTGTCTTCGTATTAATCCCTAAAACCAGGCTGCATCGGCCCTGATTTGGGATGTTGGGTATAAGTCGGTAGGAATTTCTATATTTTACTTGTGTCAGGGCTTGACCTTTGGCGAGGCGATAGTGTAATTACTATTTAGACTCTAGGCATGAAACGAGCCTCGATCAACGAATGACCGGCGCGTCGTCAATCGGCCGTGGTCGACAGGGATATTCGCCAGCGATATCGGATTGATCATAATGGGCTTTTTAGGGCTTGCCCGACTGTGATGTGGCCCCTTATTGGGGGTTCGGTCAACGGGAATGCAGCGCCTGACAGGAGACGGGATGGATTCGGAAGCTACACGCACACCCAATAGCATGAGGCTGAAGCGGGACCTCAGCAGCGAAGCGGTGAACCTTGCCCTGCAGGGGGAGTGGCAACGGGCCACAGAGGTTAACAAGGCCATCCTGGAGTTGTTTTCCGACGACGTTGAGGCGATGAACCGCCTGGTGAAAGCGCTGATTGAGTTGGGTAGTTACCTGGACGCCCGGGCCGTCTTGGACCAGGTCCGCGAAGTGGCCCCCTACAACAACATCGCCAAGAAGAACCTGGCCCGCCTGGACCAGTTGACCGCAGATCCTCACTCGTCGAATCCAGCTTCTTCCAAACAGACCAAGAAGACCGCCGGAGTGCCCCAGATATTCATCGAAGAGAGCGGCAAATCGGGGACGACCATCCTGCGGAACACGAAAGGTAACAAGGCCGTGGTCCACCTTTCTCCCAGCGACCAGGTTGTCCTCTCTCGAGACAAGAACACGGTAACCGTCCGGACATTGGACGGGCAGTTACTGGGTCAGGTGGAACCCAAGCTGGGCAATCGGCTGGCCCGGTTGATGGACGGGGGGAATAAATACGCCGCCGCAGTGGTAACAGTGAACGACCAGGGAGTCTCCGTTATCATCCGGGAGACATTCAAACATCCCGGCCTCCAGACCGCGTGCTCTTTCCCGTCCAAGGCCAAGGAAGAAGACCGGGTGTTCCTGAACGAGACAGTGGCCCGGTTCATGCGGGAAGAAGAAGGGGACGATGATGATGAAGACGAGAACATCATCGATGAAGAAGAGATGGACACCGGCTGGACTGAGGACGAGTAGCTCTATCTAGCCGTCCTCGGATTCTATTCGAACCCTCGGCTGACCCCCCGGCCGGTTTCCGGCGCTTCTTGCCGGAGCCCGGATTATTCTAGATTCCAGGTATTAACAACCCCATTTTCGTCTCCGATCCACACCTGTGCCGTGATCACCAGGTTGTTGCCTTCATCGTCGGTGACCGTCACATTGTAGACGTCTCTAACCGAGACCAAAGCCGTGGGCCAGCTGTATCTGTCCTCGGAGAATGACCCGCCGCCGAAGTCAACCAGAAGGTCGCTCCAGTAATCGCCCTTGGTGATGGTGGCGGTGGTCGAGAATATGAGGGTTTTGGACGTGCCGGACGCCAATGCGATGTTTGGGTTGAACTTCCAGGTTATCCGTTGGCGGTCGACCTGGCTTTCCTGGTGCAGTTGGTCCGGGACATCGGTGATGTCGCCGGAAGGGCTGGTGGAAACGTAGGAAAAACCCGTCGGCAGCAGATCGATGAACTCCTTAAGCGTCAGGTCGTCGGCGCCGATGTTGTCTATCTTGATGGTGTAGTCGATGTCGAAGGAGTAGGTGTAGGGAAAGGTATTGGTGTCCGTCGAGACCAAGCTCGCGGAGGCCACGGTCTTGCTCACCGCCACCGCTTCGCCGGGGCAGGGACCGGCGCTGGGACCGATCTGCACGATGGCTGTTTTCCCGCTCCTGGTATTCTCTCCGCCGGGGGACACCTGTGCCTCATTGCAGTAAGTGCCAGGAGTCACGCTGGTTACGACGGTGAAGGTCAAGGTGGCAGCCTCGCTTTGCTGTAGCGAGGTGTTGGGCGGCAAGCTCCACTCTATGTCATTGCCGCCCGGACAGGAGGCGCCGGTGGGCTCGATATCCTGGGGGTCCTCCCCCGGCAGGGTCAATTGATCTTCCGGAGCGTTGCAATCGTAAGAGAATCCGGGCGGCAATGTGTCTTCGATCTTGGTCAACGTGGTGGCGGTGTCGTCCCGGTTGACCACGGTGATCGTGTAGGTGAGCGAACCGCCGCCGGTTGGATTGGGCTCTGACACGGTCTTGGTCACCTGGAAGTTCCTGTTGTTGTAGGAAGGAAGGGGCGGGATCGTGTACTCACCATTCCCAGATTCACCATCTCCAGAATCGTCGAACGAGCCGGGGGGCAGGATAGTCTGTTGGGTCACCGTGATGGTGAGATTTCTTCCGCAGGGGTTCACGGTCTCAGTGTAGGTGGCGCCGGTCGGGTCGTTGGGGTCCACATTGGCCGTCAGCCAATCGGCCCAACGGGTGTTGTCCAACAGCAGGTAATCGAGGTATTCCTGGACCGCCAGGCCGCAGTATTGCCGGTGCACGATGTTGGTCTTCACCCGGGCGTCGATGGCGGTGTTCTGGGCC
>JACZYV010000147.1:0-7685 GCA_022570905.1 Chloroflexota bacterium | reverse complement strand
GATCACGGAGCTTTACAAGACGGGCAACGAGCATGTGGTCGGCTTGTTGGAGAAGATTTCAAGCAACAAACTTATTTCTTGCGGCTGCTTTACCGACTCTCAGGTCGATAGCCTGAAAGCAATTACCGGCTTGGGCTATACCACGGTGAAGGCGGTGAAAGAGGATGGAATGTTCCGCATCAATGGCCGCCATGGCTTCGGCACCAACAGCCCCGCGGCAGACCTGTTCGCCAGTACCGCTATTTACGATGACCCCCAGGAAGGAGAAGTTGGGCTGATTTTTTTCATTCCCATAGATACTCCCGGCCTGATTTGCCAAAACGACTGGGACGTTATGGGGATGCGCTCCAGCGGCAGCCATAGTTGGGTGCTTGATAACCTGCTGGTTCCGGAGGATGAGGTCTTTCGACACTCCACATGGGAGTGGGGCCAATTTGAGCGGTTGCTGTTCGCATGGCACGGGGGGACCTTTTCCAGTATCTACATCGGCATCGCCCGGGCCGCCCGGGATTTCGCCATTGACTACACAAAAAACCGCACCCGTCTGCCCTTCAAGCGCCCGGCAAGCCACTACCCCGGAAACCAATTTCTGGCGGCGGAGATGGACATCGGTCTGAAAGCAGCTTGGGCATTCCAAAAAGAGATGGCCCAGCGCCTTTCCGACACGCAAGCCAGGGACGATCAAACCTTGGTGGACGCAATTGCCTCACAATATTTCTGCATGCGGACCGCCATGGACGTGGTGGACAAAGCGGTGGAGATGGTGGGTGGAGCGGCCCTGTCGAGAAACCTGCCCTTGGAGCGGTACTACCGGGACGTTCGTGCCGGGCCCATGCACCCCGTAGGCGGCTTCGATGCCCTGGAAGTGATCGGGAAGCACGCCTTCGGCATCCCCAGGGACACAGAACCCCGGTACGAGTAACCCCTGCGGGGTCCAGGTTCTGATAAGAAGCTATCTCAAGACGGTCCTTCGACAAGCTCAGGATGAGCGGTTGTGGGAGGGGTTCCCCCATCCTAACCTTCCCCGGCAGCGAGGGAAGGGATATTGCGTTCGTGGTGAGCTCCGACCGAGATCGAGCGCCGATGCCATCGAGCGTCCGCGGCTTCGCCGGGAAGTCTCCCCGATGAATCGGGGGACTTGTCGAACCACGGCTGGAAGTAGTATCTAAGCCGAGGCGCCGTGGCAGCGCTTGTACTTCTTGCCGCTGCCGCAGGGACAGCGAGCGTTGCGCCCCACCTTTCCTCCGCCAGCCGCAGGGGACGAGGCGCGATTGGCATCGTTGATCGCCTTCATGGGGCTTTCCTTGGTGGTTGCCGTCGGCGCCTGCCGGCGGCCGGTCCCCTGGGGGGGTTGGTCGGTGAGCGACGCATGGAAGACGGTGTGGATCACCTCGGTCTCTATGGCTACCTGCAGGTTGCCGAACATCTTGTGGCCTTCCGACCGGTACACCACCAGCGGGTCCCGTTGGCCGTAGGCTTGCAGTCCGACCCCGGTGCGCAGGTTCTCCATGGCCGTTAGGTGCTGCACCCAATGGGTGTCGATGGCCCGCAGCAGCAGCAACCGCTCCACGGTGCGCATCTGTTCTTCGCCCAGGTCCTGTTCCCGGGTCTGGTAGATCGTCTCGGCGAAATCGTTCAGTATCTCCAGTATTTGGTCCCGCCCCCATTCGTAGATCTGCTCCTCGGTGGCCAATTCCGGCGGCAGGGGGCAGATACGTCCTATCTCATCGATCAGGCCGGCGGGATTCCAGTCGTCGATGTGTTTTCCCGGAAGGTGGTGATTCGCCGCATCCGCGAACTCCCGGCGCAGCATCTCGACGAATTTGGTCTTCAGCGACTCGCCGCTCAAGGCCTCGTGGCGGTCCTGGTAGATTATCTCCCGCTGTTTGTTCAGAACGTCGTCATATTCCAGCAGGTGCTTGCGCATGTCGAAGTGGTAGCCTTCCACCTTGACCTGGGCGCTGCCGATGGACTTGGTGATGATTCGGTTCTCCACCGGGGTTTCTTCGTCCAGGCCGGCCCAACCCATCACCGTCTTGATCCGTTCGCCGCCGAACCGCTGCATCAGTTCATCTTCCAGGGAAACGTAGAACTGGGAGCTGCCCGGGTCACCCTGGCGTCCGGCGCGGCCTCGCAACTGGTTGTCGATGCGGCGTGCGTCGTGGTGCTCGGTGCCGATGACGTAAAGGCCGCCCAATTCCACCACCTCGTCGTGTTCAATCTGCCAGCCATCGCGGCCGGTGTCGCTGCCGCCCAGCACGATGTCGGTGCCGCGGCCGGCCATGTTGGTGGACACGGTTACGGAGCCAAGCCGGCCGGCCTGGGCGACGATGGAAGCCTCATGCTCGTGGTTCTTGGCGTTCAACACCTGGTGGGGGACTCCCCGTTTCTTCAGACGCTCGCTCAGATACTCGGAATCTTCCACGGAGGTGGTGCCGATCAGTACCGGCTGGTTATTTTCATGCAATTTTGCGATATCTTCGGTGACGACGTTCCACTTCCCGTCACTGGTTTGGAAGACCAGGTCTGGGCTATCGTCCCGGTCCATGGGCAGATTGGTGGGTACTGCCACGACCTCCAGCCCGTATATCTTGTAGAACTCGTCAGACTCGGTCATCGCGGTGCCGGTCATGCCGGCCAATTTTTGGTACAGGCGGAAGTAGTTCTGAAGGGTGATCGTGGCGTAGGTGATGCTCTCCCGCTGTACCTTGACGCCCTCTTTGGCCTCTACTGCCTGGTGCAGGCCGTCGGACCAGCGCCGGCCGGGCTGAAGGCGGCCGGTGAACTCATCGACGATGACCACCTCGCCGTCCTTCAACACGTAGTCTTTGTCGCGAATCTTGGATATTTCGGCCGATAGGGCGTTCTCCATGTAGTGGACTTGGTGGTAGTTCTCTGGGTCGTAAAGGTTGTCTGTATTGGTCCACTTCTCCATCTTGGAGATACCGTCTTGGGTCAGGGATATGGCCTGGGTGCGTTCGTCGATGGTGAAATCGGTCTCATCGTCCAGCCGCGTTACCAGCTTGGCGAAGCTCTGGTAAAGCTGCACCGGCTCTTCCGCCGGGCCGCTGATGATCAGGGGTGTCCGCGCTTCGTCGATGAGGATGTTATCGACCTCGTCCACGATGGCGAAGTGCAGGTCCCTCTGCACGCGGTTAGCTTCGTCCAGCGCCATATTGTCCCGAAGGTAGTCGAAACCGAATTCGTTGTTGGTGCCGTAGGTGATATCGGCCTGGTAGGCTTCCGGACGCGAGACTGCCCGGAGGAATTCCATGCCGCTGGGAGCATCCTCAACTTCGGGGTCGTATAGGTAGCTGGCGTCGTGCTGGAGGCACCCTACGGTTAGGCCCAGGGCATGGTAGATCGAGCCCATCCAGACGGGGTCGCGGCGGGCCAGATAATCGTTCACGGTAACTATGTGGACACCTTTGCCCTCCAGTGCGTTGACATAAACAGAGAGGGTCGCGACCAGGGTCTTGCCTTCGCCGGTCTTCATCTCGGCGATCTGACCCTTATGCAGGACCAACCCACCGATGATCTGCACGTCGTAATGCCGTTGTTTCAGGTTGCGCCGGGCGGCTTCCCTCACGGTGGCAAAGGCTTCCGGTATGATGTCGTCCAGTCCTTCTCCCGCGGCCAGCCGGGACCGGAAATCCTCGGTCATCGCCAGAAGTTCTTCGTCGGTCATGTTCTGGAATCGCGGCTCTAGCTCATTGATTTCTTTGACGAAGGGGGTTAACTTCTTGAGTGCTTTTTCGTTGGGGTCGCCAAGAACTTTTTGGAGAACGGAAACCATGGATTTTCAGACCTCGCAGATTGGCGCCGTGGACGGGCTGATGTTGGGAGGGCTCCGGTTTTAACTTCGTAGGTAGTACCAACGCCCACTGAGGCCGTCCGGGACGGCTCAAAACCATTTATATTGTATCCAAAGCCCTATGGGGATGCACGCCCCTTGGGAACTGGTTAACGGGCTAGAGGAAGTGGTTCTGCTGGATGTGGGTCCCCGGCGGGGTAACGCCCCGCCTAAATCCCATCAATCTTCTAGA
Organism: Chloroflexota bacterium; assembly: GCA_022570905.1. GTDB lineage: Bacteria > Chloroflexota > Dehalococcoidia > Lucifugimonadales > UBA3495 > UBA9611. Next base: position 3,639 of record JACZYV010000147.1, on the reverse strand, counting down.
CCAATCCTTGAAGGTTGGAGACTCCGGACTGATGCATCCAGTCCTGTAGTTCCGTCAATATCCGCCAGGGCGCGGACAGTCCCACCAGGTTGGCGCTGCCTACCTGTACGGCGGATGCGCCCGCCAGGATGTATTCGGCCGCATGCTCGCCCGAAAATATGCCGCCAACGCCGATTACCGGCACGTTTACTTCCCGGGAAACCTGGTAAACGAGCGCCAAAGAGATGGGGCGCAAACCTTCGCCGGAAAGACCGCCGGTGATATTTCCCAGAACCGGCTGGCGGGACTGAGTGTCGATGCGCATGGCCGGAATGGTGTTGCAGATGGTGAGGGCATCGGCGCCGGCGTCAACCGCCGCGTGGGCGATCTCAATGATGTTGGGTACGTTGGGCGCCAGCTTGGCCAGCAGCGGTAGGTCGGTGTTGGCCCTGACCGAGGCCACCGCCTGGGCGGTCAGGCGGGCGCTGTGGCCGAAAAGAGATCCGTCTTCGATATTTGGGCAACTGAGGTTGAGTTCGATGCCTTGGAACCCGGTCCCCTGGTTGGCCATGGCGGCCATCTCGCCAAACTGTTCAACGGTATCGGAGGCGAAGCTCAGTATAACCGTGGCGTTCCACCGGTCCCAGCCGGGCGTCACGTCCCGCAGCCCTGCTTCGATACCGGGGTTGGTGAGGCCGATGGCGTTAAGGAACAGAAAGTCGCCGGCTTCCCGGGCCTCTCGATAGGACTGGGGATACCACCTGGGCTCCGGGTTGCCTTCCCGGGGCTGGCGGGTGAAGGTCTTTGGGACCACCGCACCCAATTGGCCCAAGTCCATATCTTCGGTGATGCCCCTGCCGTAACCGTCGTAACCGAAGGTCCCGGAGGCAATCATCACCGGGTTGGCCAACAGAAGATGATGGGGGTTGTTGGGGGCCAGATCTACGGAGAGGTCCAGCCCTTGAGCAGACTCCGGTCTATTCGTCTCCCTCACCATCTTTCGCGACACCTGATTCGTCGCTCCCCTCCGCATCCTCTTCTCCAAGGGCCGGACTTGCGCCGTTGTCGCCATCGTGGGCGAGGCCGTTGGTGCTGAGTTCGCTGGCCTCGGCCAGGTTCAGGTCGTCAGATTCGGCATCGTTTAGATCCAGCTCGTCCTTTGGGGCGTCTTCTTGATCGTCGATGCTCGGTTCCGGCGCCGGCTCATCACCGTTGGCAGCTTCGGTGAAGATGTTGGGTTCGTCGGGGACATCGTCGGCGGGCGGCTGGTCGAAGGCGCCGGTTGGCGCGTTGGTGGCGCTCAGCCAACCGCCTGGGGACATTGCAGCAATCTCCGGGGCCGGTTCGGGTTTCAGCAATTCCTCCATGCCTGGGATATGGACCTGCGCCGGGATCAACCTGCCGATAATGACGTTCTCCTTCAAACCTCGAAGCCAGTCCTGTGCCCCGCTCACCGCCGCTTGGGTCAGGACCCTGGTGGTCTCTTGGAAGGAGGCGGCAGACAGGAAACTGTCGGTCAGCAGAGACGCGCGAGTCACGCCCAGCAGAACAGGCTTGGCGGTGGTGGGTTCGCCACCCTCGGCCAGCACCTTGGCGTTCTGTTCTTGGAACTGGAATTTATCGACCATCTGGCCGGGTATGAAATCTGAGTCACCGGTGGACTCCACCTGAACGCGGCGGAGCATCTGCCGGAGGATTATCTCAATGTGCTTGTCATGGATAGCCACACCCTGGGACTGATAGACCTGTTGGACCTGGTTCACCAGGTAGGTCTGCAGGTCGTCCTTGCCTCGGATGTGGAGGATGTCGTGGGGGTTAAGCGGTCCGCTGATCAGCGGGTCGCCGGCCAGCACATTGTCTCCGTCCTTGACCAACATGTAGTGCGAGGCGAGGATCAGGTGTTCGCGGACCTCTTCATCGTCCCAAACGATGGAGATGACTCCGGAGTCGATCTCCACTCTGCCGCCGATGTTGGCGACAACTTGCTCGATGGGCTCGCCATCCCCGGATTCGGCTTTTTCAGCGGCTTTTTCAGCGGCCTTCTTTATCGCGGCCTTGGTCTTCTTGCCCTTGACAGCGGGCAAGCTTGTGGCCAGGACCATGCCTGGTTCCACGGTCTCGCCTTCATCGACCAGGATCTGGCCGCCCTCGGGGGCCGCGTAATCTTCGCGGAATTCTTCCCGGCTGATCAGGCGCAGGCGGCGTCCTTCATCATCGGCGGAAAGCTCGACAACGCCGTCGATGTCGGCCAGGATCGCCGCGCCCTTGGGCACGCGGGCCTCGAACAGCTCTTCCACCCTGGGCAGACCGCTGGTGATGTCCAGACCGGCGATGCCGCCGGTGTGGAAGGTCCGCATGGTTAGCTGGGTGCCGGGCTCTCCGATGCTCTGGGCTGCGATGATGCCAACGGCTTGTCCCAACTCCACCGTGTAGCCGGTGGCGGCCAAGCGGCCGTAGCAGGCCTGGCAGACGCCGCGGTGGCAATCGCAGATTAGGGGCGAGCGCACCGGGACTTCTCTGATCCCAGCGTCGACAAGCATCTGGCCGATCTCCAAGTCAATCTTCTGATTGCGCTCAAGCAGGATCTCGCCGGTCTCGGGATGGGCCACCGGCGCGGCGGCCAGCCTCCCTTGGATCCGCTCCGGCAGGGTCTTGCCAGTCTCATCTTCGGGACGCGGGGAGACCCAATAGGAGCCGATGCTCCCACAGTCCTCTTCCACGATGATTACTTCCTGGGCGATATCGATCAATCGGCGAGTCAGGTAACCGCTGTCGGCGGTCCTGAGAGCGGTGTCGGCCAGACCTTTGCGCGCCCCGTGGGTGGAGATGAAGTACTCCAGGGCGGTCAGACCCTCCCGGAAACTGGACTTGATGGGCAGGTCGATGATCCGCCCCTTGGGGTTGGTCATCAGACCGCGCATCCCAGCCATCTGTTTGATCTGGGAGATGTTGCCCTTGGCGCCCGAGACGGCCATCACCGCGATGCCGCCGTAATTGGGTAGTTCCTCTTCAACCAATGCGGTGGTCAGGTCGGAGGCCCTGGTCCAAGCGGCAACCGTTTTCTCGTAACGCTCGTCCTCGGAGATAAGGCCCGACAAAAATTGTTCGTCGTAACCGCTCACTACCTCTTCGGCGGCCGTCAAGATACCCTGCTTCTTAGGCGAAACTTGGATGTCGTTGATCGCGATGGTGATCCCCGACTCGGTTGCGTAGTGGAATCCCAGGTCTTTGATGCTGTCCAGCACCGTAGCCGTTTCCTCGTTGGTGAGGGTTCGGTACAGGTCGGCGGTCAATTCCTTTAATGCCGCCCGGTCCATCAGAATGTTACGGAATCCCATCTCTTCCGGTAGAATCTCGTTGAAGAGCAGCCGGCCCAGGGTGGTTTCCACCCACTCGCCATCGTGGTAGCGCACTTCTCGGATATTGATGGGGGCGTGCAGGTCGATGAGGTCCGACGCATATGCGATACGGGCTTCGTCGAAGTCGTTGAATATGCTGCCGGCGCCGGTACTTTTTTCCCGGATCTCCGTCAGGTAGAAGCAGCCCATCACCATGTCCAGAGTGGGCGCCACCAGCGGCTCTCCGGAGGCGGGCGACAGCATATTGTGGGTGCTGAGCATGATCTCTTTGGCTTCCAACACCGCCATCCGCGACAGTGGG
>JACZYV010000015.1:0-27925 GCA_022570905.1 Chloroflexota bacterium | reverse complement strand
AACACCGAATGTTACATTCCATGATCCTTTGGCATTCACGTTGTTGCTAGAGGGCGTGAACGTCACTAGGTGGACGTTGGCTGTACTGGTGTTGTGGTCAGCACGCACTTCCGTAGTCGAAAACATGCCCAAGGCAAACATCGTCGCAATGGCGGCGATGGCCATGAGCAGTGCGAGCCCAAAAGTTGTTCCTATTTTAGTGTTCATCTACTCCTATCTCCTTGTTCTGCGTACCTGAAGCGAAGATTACTTCTGTGATCCTTTCCTTTTGGACTTCGCTTATATTCGCTTTAAGTTATCGAGAATTGTGTTACCGATGTATTACCGGTCTGCGAGTCCTCCAGGTGAACCGATCCTCTAGTCACATATTCAACCCCCGCGGAGGCTTGGGAATATTAGAGGGATCGACATCTGGAGAAATAAAAATAAGGCCACAAAAGGACATAGTTACCCCTCGCCTCCTAATAAAATAGATAGACTGAGCTAAATTCCCTCATATTTAGCACTATCGACTTTCGCTTGTCAAGGTGCCCAACTCGGCTCTAATCAGTAAAAATCGCCCCGCGGGGTTACCCTTGGGGCGGCTACCAATAGAGGTTGTTAAGCTGGGAGTTGACGTAATCAGTTTGCGCGTTAGCCGATCGCGCAGGCTACATTGTGGGAGTATTTTTTAAAAAGCGCAACCCGTCTAACGGGGCAATTTCCGGCCGATACCAGCCGCAACCGAATAACCTCCCGGTTTCGACACCGGGGTGACGGAATTTTATACGTCTTTGTTCAGGTTAGCCAGGAATTCTTCATTGTTTTCCGACTTAGCCAGCCGCTCCAGCACCCGTTCGGTGGCGTTTACCGAGCCGTCGTTGGATATGAGGCTGATCATGCGCCGGAGCAGCACGATCTGCTTCAGCGTGTCTTCGCTGAACAGTAGTTCCTCCCGGCGGGTGCCGCTGCGGATTATGTCGATGGCCGGGAAGTAACGGCGCTCCGCTAATTTCCGGTCAAGGTGCAGCTCCATGTTGCCGGTGCCTTTGAACTCCTCGTAGATCACCTCGTCCATCCGGCTGCCGGTGTCCACCAAACAGGTGGCGATGATGGTCAGGCTGCCGCCTTCTTCTATATTGCGGGCGCCGCCGAAGAATTTCTTGGGGGGATAAAGCGCCGCCGGGTCTATGCCTCCGGAGAGGGTCCGGCCGCTGGTGGGAACAGCCAGGTTGTAGGCCCGGGTGAGGCGGGTGATGCTGTCCAGCAGGATGATGACGTCTTTCCCCATCTCCACCAGCCGCTTGGCCCGCTCCAGGCAGAGTTCCGCGACCCGGCATTGTTCTTCAACCGATTCATCAAAGGTGGATGCGAAGACATCGCCCTTCACCGCCCGGCGCATGTCGGTCACTTCCTCCGGCCGCTCACCGATGAGCGCCACCATCAATATGGCCTCGGGGCAGTTCTCCTGGACGCCGTGGGCGATCATCTTCAGCATGGTGGTCTTGCCCGCTTTGGGGGGCGAGACGATCAGACCACGCTGGCCCAGGCCGATGGGTGCGAACAGATCGACCATCCTGGTGGACAGTTCGGAACCGGACGTTTCCAGAATGACCTGTTTCTCAGGAAAGATGGGGATCATATGCTCGAAGGTGGGACGGTAGCGGCTCTGGACCTGGTCGGTCTCCATCCCGTTGATCAGTTCAACCCGCACCAAACCAAAGTAACGTTCTCCCTCTTTGGGCGGCCGGACCTGCCCGGTGACGGTGTCGCCGTTCCGGAGGTTGAACCGCCGGATCTGGGACTGGGAGATGTAGACGTCTCCAGAAGCCCGGTAGGTGGCGATCTGGCGGAGGAAGCCGTAGCCCTCGTCCATTATTTCCAGGATGCCGGTGGAGACCAGGGCCTGTTGGGCGGAGACCACTTGGAACAACCGGCTGAGCAGGTCTTCTTTATGCAGGTTCGCCAGAGCAGTGGTGTCGTTCAATCCGACGTCACTGGCCAGGCCCAAGAGTTCTTCCTTGGACTTGGCCCCCATCTCCGTCACGTCAAGCATTTTTTGAGTGGTCGCCATGTTCACCTCTTCCGGGGGTCATTGTTCATGCACGGGACTGTGGGCCCTACGGAGGCAGCGTTCCGGCAAATGCTGGAAAGGGGCCTTGCGGATGGGCCGGGATTATTCATTTGACCGTAGTTCAGTGGATCGTAAAATCGTGGGCCGGTGGCCTATTTGTTGCTGCTGCGCCGCATTTCGCCGGCCCGGCGGCTATAAGTTTGCAATTTTGTCCCAGTCCGCCTTGAACCGTGCCACGCCGGTGGCGGTTAGGGGATGCTCGATCATCTGGGTTAATATCTTGTAAGGAAGGGTGGCAATGTGCGCGCCGGCCTGGGCCGCCAGGGTGCAATGCAGCGTGTGGCGGATACTGGCCGCCAGCACCTTGGTTTCAATATTATGTTGCTCGTACACGGCTACGATGTCTTTGATCAGGTCTATGCCCTGGAGACCGATGTCGTCCAGGCGGCCAATAAATGGGCTGACCACCGTGGAACCGGCCTGGGCGCCCAGGATGGCCTGATTCACCGAGAAGCATAGCGTCTGATTTATCTTGATACCTTCACCGGACAGGACCGATATCGCTTCAAACCCATCGATCGTACTGGGAATCTTGACCCAGGGATTGGGTATCCAGCCGGCGATGTCTCGTCCTTCGGCAATCATTCCTGGGGCATCCAGCGATATAACTTCCACGGATATGGGCCCATCGACGATGTCCGATATCTCGCGCACCGCCGCCTTATAACTTTCCGCGTTTCCTATACCTTCAGCGGACGCCAGCGAGGGATTGGTGGTGACACCGCTGATCACCCCCAACCGGGCCCCGTCTCGAATCTCTTGGATGTTGGCCGTGTCCAAAAAAAGCTTCAAGGTTTTACCACCCGTGTAAATTTTTGTTCCCAGAGCCCGCTCTCATCGGCACGGGTACGGAAACGGGTACGTACAGACCTGTGAAATAGGGACGGACAGACTGGTCGATCGGGGTTTTGTTATCGATTCGCATTGAGGACACTTAAATCGGTTGATCGGGGCATTCTTGTTGGATTTAAAGAGGGTGTTGCATCGGGATGGCCAGTTTAATCGGTGTTCAGGTCCAGAGGCAGGGGCCTTTGAGCCCCCTCCCGGATGGTCTCCTTAGCGGCCCTGATGAATTGGCTGAATAATGGGTGGGACCGGTTGGGCCGGGATTTGAACTCGGGGTGGTATTGGGTACCAACCATGAACGGATGGTCCAACACTTCACCCGTCTCAACCAAGTTCCCGTCCGGTGACAGCCCGCCGACGACCAGGCCGGATTTTTCCAGTGATTCCCGGTAGGCGTTGTTAAGTTCGAACCGGTGGCGGTGCCGCTCCATTATCGTACCGGCGCCGTAGGCTGCTTTGGTCCGGGTATGGCTCTGCGGCTGGCAGGGATAATCTCCCAACCGCATGGTGCCCCCCTTACTTGAGACGCCCTCCTGATCGGGCATTATGTGGACCACCGGGTTTTCGGTATCCGGGGCCAGTTCGGAGGAGTTGGCATCCTTTATTCCCAGGACGTTTCTGGCCCACTCTATGACCATCACCTGCAAACCGAGGCAAAGGCCCAGGTAGGGCACCTTATGCTCCCTGGCGTACCGCACCGTTTCGATCATTCCCTCAACGCCCCGGGGACCAAAGCCGCCCGGCACCACGATTCCGCAAGCGTCGGACAGAAGGGCGTCCGGCCCGTCCCGCTCGATATCTTCGGAATGGACCCACCTGAGATCGATGTCCCTGGTGTGGTCCAGCCCGGCGTGCCGGAGGGCCTCCCGGACTGAGATATATGAATCAGGGTATTCAACATACTTGCCCACCAGGGCTATGATTACACTTTCTTTGGGCTCGTTCATGCGGTCGACCATCGCCGACCATTCGGACAGGTCCTTAGGTTGGCCGGCAAGGCTCAGGGCTTCAACGATGATGTCGCCCAGGCCGGCGTCCTCAAGCATCAACGGCACTTCATAAACGTTGTTAACGGTCTCCACGGGAATCACGGCTTTAAGGGGAACATCGCAGAACGCTGATATCTTTTCGCAGATGGCCACCGATACCGGATGGTCGCTTCTGCAAAGAATGGCGTCGGGTTGAATACCTATTGAACGAAGCTCTTTCACGCTATGTTGGGTCGGTTTGGTCTTCAATTCTTGTGCCGCTGCTATATAAGGAAGCAAGGTGAGGTGGACATAGAACACATTGTCCCGGCCTACATCGTTCCTCATCTGCCGGATGGCCTCCAAGAATGGCAGCCCCTCGATGTCGCCTACCGTCCCTCCAACCTCGGTGATGATCACATCCGCGCCCGATTCGGCGGCTAGGGCGAGCACTCTGTCTTTGATGGCGTTGGTGACATGGGGCACCGTCTGAATGGTGCCGCCCAGAAAGTCGCCGCGCCGTTCTTTGGCTATCAGGTTGAGATAGACCTCTCCGGCGGTGAGGTTGGAGGCCCGGGTCAACTCTACATCTATGAATCGTTCGTAGTGGCCCAGGTCAAGGTCGGTCTCGCCGCCGTCTCGGGTCACAAAGACTTCGCCGTGCTGATAGGGTGACATTGTTCCGGGGTCGACGTTGAGGTAAGGGTCCAGCTTGATGACGGAGACGGTGAGGCCTCGGCTTTTCAGGATGCGCCCGATGGATGCGACGCTGATCCCTTTGCCCAGTGAACTGACAACTCCCCCGGTAACGAAGATAAACTTTGTCGGCATCTGCCTACGCAATAAATGGATGTTAGGGAAGGGAACCTGCCTGGTGTTCAATTAGCCAAGCCGCCGCCCCAATGGACACACCAATCGATACAGCGGAAATAGGGTCGTGCAGGGGACGCTAAATGAAAAACGCGGAGGTTTGCGAGGTTTGCGGAGATTCCAACACCAATTATAGGAGCCGATTTTCCAAAGTGTCAAGCGTCAAGGCATGTGAATCGGAAATAACTGAAATTCATCAAACGGTCGTGAATAAGCGGCCTTAAATGCGCAGCGGTCTGCGTCATACGGGCGGCAGCCGGTCCAGATAGTCGGCATGGTATTCGGCGATCCACCCCAGCTCCACCTGTTCATCCAGGGGAACGGCGCCCGGCGCCCGGCCGCCCTCCGGCAGATTGCCGATGGTCCAATCTTCCGCAAACGTTTCCAGGCGGGCCGGATCGATCCCCAGCAACTCTCCCAAGACGTAATCGTTGGCTTCACCCAAACGGGGAGCCGGTCCTCTGATCTCGGCTTTGCTCTTGGAGAATTTCCAGCCCCTTCCCACGTATCCCTTCGGCCGCAGACCCACTTCAGGAGGGTTGTGGACGGTCTCAAAGAAACCCCGGTCCAGGTACTGGGGGTCGGTCAACGTTTGCTTGGCCGTTAGCACCGCTCCAGCAGGCGCTCCGGCCTCTTGCAGTGAATCCATGGCCTGGTATGAAGTCCGTGCCGAGGTCCAAGCTGCGATGATCTCGTCCAGTTCTTCTTGATGTTGACGGCGGTCGATGGGGTCGGCGAACCGGGGGTCGGAGGCGAGTTCCGGCATGTCCATCGCCTGGCAGACAGCTTGCCAGTCGCCATCGTGGCGCGCCGCGATGGACACCCATTGGTCGTGGCCCTGACAGGGGTAGACGCCGTGGGGCGACCAGAAGGGATGACGGTTCCCGATCCGCTGGGTCCGCCGCTGGTTGAATACGAAGTCCAGCACGCCTGTTCCAATAACGGTGGTCCCTGTCTGATACATCGCCAGGTCGATCCATTGGCCTTCACCGGTGCGGGCCCTCCGCAGCAAAGCCGCCATCAGGGCGCCCAGGGCGGTCCAAGTGGCGAGAAAATCGGAGTAGGAGTTTCCCATCTTATTTGGCACCTGTCCCTCGGCAAGGCGGCCATCCGCGCCTTCCTCCATATATCCCATGAACGCCCCGGTGCCGTGGGTCGGTTCCAGGGCCGACGCCATGGCCCCAAAGCTGCTCCAGGGGCCGCTGTGGCCGTAGCCGGTGTTGGAAACCATGACCAGGTCCGGTTTCTCGGCTTGGAGACTTTTGAAATCCAGTCCGAACCGGGCCATCACCCGGGGAGTGAAGTTCTCCAGGACCACATCGCAGACCCTGACCAGCTCTTTGATGATCTTCTGGGACTCCTCGGAACGGAGGTCCAGGGTCAAACTACGCTTGCCTCGGTTCAGGTTTTGAAAGGTGCCGCCCTGCTCCCACCAAAGCTCGCCGGGCCGGTTGTCGGGGAACGGTCCCGTTAGCGTCCGGGTTGTGTCCATGAACTGGGCCTGGCAGGTGTCTATTTTGATGACCTCCGCGCCTAGGTCCGCTAGGTTCGCCCCGGCGAAGGGCATGGCGAAGACCCGGCTCAGGTCCAGTACCCGGATGTTCTTCAATGGCGATTGGTATTTGGGCGCAGGGAGCATTTGTCTGACTGCTCTCCTAAAGTTGGATAGGAGCGGACGATTTACTAGATGACGCCTTGCTGCCGGAGGGACACCAGGTCCTGGGTAGAGTAGCCTAACTCCCTTCCGAATATCTCCGAATTGTGCTGACCCAAGAGCGGGGCCGGCTGGGAGCCAGTGATCGTTTCTCCAGGAAGCCGCACGGCCATCCCCGGATACCGGGCCCGGCCAACCACGGGATGATCCACCTCCACGAAGAAATCCCGCGCTTCGAGATGGGGGCAATGGGCCAGGTCTCCGGCGTCCTGGGCCATGCCGAACACCAACCGCTGCTCGCCGGACGCCAGGAACAGCGGCATCCGGTCCCATTGGGCCAGCCCCTTGATCAACAACTCTTTAAGCTCTTCGCCGTGGGCGACCCGGCCCGCGGCGGTGGCGAATTTCTCGTCTTGCAGTTCCTCCGGTCCGATCAGGCTGGCGATGGTCGACCACGGTTGAGAGCCCTGCACTGAAGGAGCCACGTACCCGTCGCGGGCGGGCATCAGTTCTTCGAATCCGGCTCCCCGGACCGGACGCCGCCCCTTCACCGCCCCCATGTAGTTGTAGTAGGGCAAGGGTTGGACCAGATGGGCGCCGAGACATTCTGCGGCTGAGACGTCCACATGCTGGCCTTCGCCGGAGGTTAGACGGGCAAAGAGGGCCACCTGGGTGGCGGCAGCGGCGGTTATCCCGGCGACGTAGAATGACTGGTCTAAAACGTTGCGCAGGGGCTCTTGGTCGGAATCGCCCGAGTGGTACATGAGACCGCTCAGGGCATAGGTCACAATATCGGTCGCCTGATAATCCCGGTAGGGGCCAGTCTGGCCGAAGGGAGTGATGGACGTGACCACGACTTGGGGGTTCACTTCCGCCAGGGACGCGTAGTCCAGACCAAGTTCCTTGGACCGGGCCGGCGGGTAGTTCTCGACCAGCACATCGGCTTCGGCCAAAAGCCGGTCAAGCAGTCTGCGGCCGCTGGCACTGGAAGGGTCCAGGGTGACGCCCTTCTTGTTGGTGTTCAGGTATAAGAACGTCAGACTCTTTTCCGGGTCGGGGTCGTCGCCGGCAAACGGACCCATGCGGCGGGCGGCGTCACCGGAACCGGGGGATTCAACCTTGATAACCTCCGCCCCGTAGTCCGCCAGAATCTTGGCGCACCAAGGTCCGGAGATCCCGGAGCCGAGGTCCAATACGCGGATCCCATTCAGCAGCCCGGCGGGCATCAGTCCTCCAACTCCCAGACCAAAGGCAGGCTCTGGCCCTTCTTGGGCAACACCACCGTGCCCCGGCCCGTTGCGGTCTGCTCTCCCCGGTTGTTGGTCAGGTTGACGTCGCAGTCAACGTAGCCATAGCCGCCGGCTTCTCGGACGGCGGTCACGGTCCCGGATGCGGTGATCACGTCTCCGGGGTAGTCCATTCCCCGGTGTTCCACATAGAAACGTTTGAACCAGCCTTCCGGACCGGCCAGCTTGATCATCAACTGCCCAAGGTATTGGTTCTTCAGCGAACCGTTCACAACGACGTTGCCCAGGCCCTGATGAATCTGAGCGAAGGGAAGGTCCCAGTGGATGCGGGCGTAATTCCCATTGGCGGCCGCCCACCGCACCAGATGGGTGGTGGTCAACGGCCCCTTAACTACCTGCTCCAACGCCATGCCTACCGATATGTCCTCGAAGTGTCTTTGCGTTCCGGCTGCATGAACGGCCCGGGGAACGGTATCGTCGGGCGCCGGAGGAGAGATCACCACGGCCTCAAGTCCTTTCCCGGAATCGGCAGCCTCCTTTACTTCGTCGCCCGGTGGCCGGCTTCGATGGATGCTCACACGGTCGGCAACGCTGATGGCGTCCCCGTGCTGATTGGTCTGGGTCTCACGCCGGACTACGAAAACCAAAGGGCCTGACCGGCCTTGCTTCTCGAAGATGTCCAAGATGCGGAACCGGCGGGTTACCCAATCTCCGACGTAGGCCGGGCGCAGAAATTGCCAGTCGCTGCCGCCGTTCAACCCGTAGCTGTTGAAGGGCAGCGGCACATCGAAGTGGGATTCCTGCCCGGCGCCGAAATAGCCGATGGCCGGAGCGATATCCTTCCAGGTCGCCAGCGGAGGGCAGAGCAGTCCCTTGAACCGGCTGGATTCGGCCACGGCCCTGTCGATGTAAAGGGGGTTGGGGTCTTCGGTCGCATCCGCCAAGTCGTAGGCCATCTCGTCGCTGATGGGGAAGCGGTTCCTTTCGGGCGAGGTCTCGCTGCCGATCAGGGCGCGGACCTCCGGTGTGATTAAGTTATCTGCCATGCGAGCGCTCCCGGTAGGGTTGCCAGATAGGCGCAGGCGTGCGCCGCGTGCAGTTTAGCATACCTGAAAAAGGGCAGCCGGGTGTATCATGTGGACCGGCCAACACATCGCCCGGCGGGAGCACTGCGGTCAAAGGAATGAAGGGTTTCCGGCCGGTTATTTATGGAGAAGATGGAATGACTCTTAACGAGTTTATCGAAGACGCGTTTAAAACCGAGCACGAATATCTGATGGACGCCCTGGGGGACGTAACACCTGAAGAGTTGATGTGGCGCGCCGGACCTGAGGCCAACCCCATCGGCTGGATCTTGTGGCATATGATAAGGGTGGAGGATATGTGGTTCCAGTTCTTTGTACAACGTCAGACCGAGATATGGGAAAAGGACGGCTGGAACGAGAAGTTCGGCCTGCCCACCAGGGATAACGGCTTTGACCATACGCAGGAGCAGGTGACCAACTTCCCGGCTTATGACCTGTCTGAGATGCTGAAGTACGGAGAAGCGGTACGGGCTGCCACGTTGAGCTACCTCAAAACTCTCACTTCGGAGCAGATGGACGAGGTCCCCAGGGAGGCCCGGCCGGAGATGTCGGTTGGCAGGATATTCAGGCAGGTTATCGGCGAGATATACCAGCACCAGGGCCACATCGCCTACCTGAAGGGCCTGGCCCGGGCCTGAAAGCCGTATCATAAAGTCATGGGCGTATTCCAACCCAAAGGGCGGAGCAGGTTCCTTGACATAGGAAACCCCTGCGCGTAGCTTGATAATCGGGTTCCCGGTAGCCTAAAATTCCCCTATAGCCATCCAATATTCCCCGCCGGCGCAGGGGCACGGCCCAACACTGACTACTCTGGCGCTCGACTAGCGATATGAAAACAGCGGCCGGCATCCTCAGAAATTCCTTGCTCCAGCCAAAACTCAGAATATTTCTGGGCTTGGCCATTGGCGGGGCCATCGGCATCGCCATGGTGCGGGATATGGAATGGGGCTCCTTGGCCGCTGCCTTCCGCGATTTCCCGATCCGTTATGGCCTGCTTTCATTGGCGGTGTTCGCGGCGGCCACCGCCTTAAGGGCCTACCGTTGGCAGGTGTTGTTCATCGGCGACAAAGTGCCGCTCCACCGGCTTCTGCTGGTGCAGAACGTCGGCATCGGCCTCAACAGCGTCTCCCCTGTCCGAATCATCAGCGAAGCCACCCAATTCCTGATGCTCACCCTGCGCTACCGGGTGAAGGGTGAAGAGGCGGCGGCCACTCTGGGGATCCAGCGGGTCTTGGATTTCGTGATCGCGGCCATCTTACTGAGCGTGGGGTTGATGGTCCTGCCCAGTTTGAAGGGATTTACCCCATACGTAATCGGCGCCGTCTTATTGGCTGTGATCAGCATCCTGGCGGTACCCGTGGTCATCTGGTTCGGGTCGAGGCCCGGCCTCACCCACCTGCGATTGCTGGCATCGACCTCGTCGTCCCTCAGGGGGTTGGCCCACGCGCGGGCAAGGCTTACTTGGTCTTTCTTATTGACCCTGGGATATTGGATCTTGCTGGGGCTCTCGGCTTGGGTCTTGGCCTTTGGGATGGGGATCGACATATCATTGTTGGTGGCAACCTTGCTGGTGATCGGGACCCTCACCTTCGTAACACTTGTTCCGTCCCTACCGGCCTCAGTGGGCACCTTCGAGTTTGCGGTCTTTTACTTGCTTACCACGATCGGGGTGGGTGACGGCGAGGCCTTGGGATTCGCTTTGGTGATTCACGCGATCCTCTTCATGCCCCCGATACTGATCGCCATCATGGTCTTCGCCACTTGGGCGATCACAGGCCGCGGGAAACCAACCCGCTTAGCTCCGGACCTGCTGGCCCCCGACTCCCTGCCGGGCCAGCCGCCTGTGGACTGACCGTCTTCGCCCCCATTTTCGCCATACCGCGCATTCCTCACCCTCGTGGCCCAGCCACAACACCCTCTTATAATCGAATGCTGATCCCGTTGAATTAAGACGGATGTGTCAGCCATGAAACTGATCTCAGCGAAACGGCTATTGATCTTGGGAGCGGCTATCTTCGCCATCGGCTGCTCCTCGACGGTTGCTACTCAATCTCCCAACGCCACCGGGACTGGTGGCGTGCCCGTGCCCAGACCCACCGCCGTGATCTCCCCCGCGCCCTCAGGCACATCCGGCGGCGTCCTCACGGTCGTTGCCTCGGCACAGATACCACACCGCGATGTCCATCAGGAGGTCCAAGAGACCTTGACTGCTTTGGGGCCGGGATTGGCCTACAGCAGGCTGTTGCGGCTCCGCTCCGGACAGGGTTCCAACCAGCCAAACCTGCTGTTGGAATGCGACCTATGCGAGAGTTGGGAGTTGAACGATGACCTAGCCTACGTATTCAAACTGCGCCCCGGTATCCTTTGGCAGAACGTCGCGCCGGTGAATGGGCGGGCCCTCACGGCCCAGGACATCGTATTCAGCCTCGACCGTCTCAAGACCCCCGGCTGGCCCAACGCCCCACTCCTGGCATCCATCGGGGATGCCGTGGCCTTGGACGGCCTGACGCTGCAGGTTGAGCTGGCGTTGGAAGACGCCGACGCCCTCCTTGCCCTGGCCGACGGCCACATCAAGATAGTGGCCCCGGAAGTGGTGGCCAAGTACGGCGACTTGAAGGAAGCTCCGGTCATCGGAACCGGCCCCTGGGTCTGGCAGGAGACGGGGCTGCTGGACTCCGGTCCGAATCAAGGCATGCAATTCCTCCGGAACCCCAACTACTTCGAGGACGGGCTGCCGTTCCTCGACCAGCTGAACGTCAAGGTCATACGTTCCGGCCCGTTAGCCAATTCCCCCGGATCGCTTGAGCTAGACAAAGTGGCGGCATTCCGGGCCGGGCTGGTCGACGTTCTATCTGTTGGTCCCAGTGAATGGGACCTGGTCCGCCGAGGCGAATATGATTTTCAGTCGGTCATCTCACGTAGGTCCGGCGCCGGCGTGGTGTTGGCGTTGAATTCGCGAACGCCAAGCTTGAAAGAGACTGCGGTGCGGCAAGCGGTGTTCCAGGCCATCGACCCCTGGGACTATTTAGACACCGTTTGGTCCGGGCAGGGTTTCGCCAGCGTGGGCATCCCGGTGCGGGAATCCGGCTGGCTGCTGGACCGGGCTGAGATGCGTCAACGCTTCTTCGCCGACCCTGGCAAAGCCCGCCAGTTGCTGCTGAACTCCGGTCAGAGACTGCCCATCGACCTCGAGGTTACAGTGCGTATCGAGCGGACCGGCGGCGAGAACCTGGCGCTGGAAGAAAGGCTGATCTCCGACCTGAGCGCGGTGGGATTCAACCCGGAGCTGCGGCGCATGAACCCGGTGCAGTTCAACGACCTGGTCATGGGGCCGGCCCGGGAATTCCAGTTGGCGGTGGGGGCGGTCCCGCCGACCTCGACCACCAACAGCTACCTGTTCGGGCTGTTGCACAGCCAGGGCCAATGGAACCTCGCCGGGCATGAAGATACCCGGTTGGATTCGATGATTGAGACACAGGCGGCGGAATTCGACGATCTCCTGCGCCGGGACCAATTGGTGGAGATCCAGCGCCGGGTGTTGGACCAGGCCTACCTATTCAGCCCCGTGACCGCTGCATCCCGGTGGGTGTTCATCAGCGATCTGAAGGGATTTGAACCCAACACTGCCCTCTCCGAGTACAACTTCTGGTCGAGGACCTGGCTGGACCGTTAGGGGCGTTGCCCCCATCATCAACCGCGGTCGCGGAGTCTCGACTTCGTCGGACCTAATCTTCCCCCATCTTGGGGGCTTGCCTCAACACTTACTAAACCCCTAGCGTCTGGATCTAGAAGCTAGGTGTTTCTCTGTCACACCGAGCGAAGCGAGGGGTCTCATTGCTCTGGTAAAACTAAGGCTGCAACGAACGCAAAACGAGATTCCTTCCCGACTGGTCGGGGCCTCGGAATGACAGCTTCGAAGCAAGGCCCCGTGATGGGGCGCTAGCCGGTCTTCTTGCGGTAGGCTTTGATGCCCTCTTCCAGGGCGGTCAGGGGCAGCAGCGCGCATTTGATCCGCACCGGGTATCGCCGCACCACCTGAAGCGCCCGCAGGTCACCCAACTCCAATTCATCATCTTCATCTTCGGCGCCGTTCTTCATGGCCGCCCGGAACCTCGCTCCCAATTCGTCCACCTCGCCCAGGGACTTGCCCTGCAAAAGGCCGGACAGCATGGATGTAGCAGCCTGGATTATGGAGCAGCCCTCGGCGCGGGCGCTTACGCCGCACACCCTCCCTTGGCTGTCCAGTTTGAGTTGCAAGATGGCCCGGTCACCGCAGAATGGATTGAATTCTTCAGCCTCCACGTCGGCGTCACTGAGGGACCCACGGTTGCGGGGGTTGCGGTAATGGTCCATGACCAGGTCGCCGTAGAGGCCGTCCAAGGGGACGTCGGGCAGTTGAGGCATTGAAATCAGCGTGCCACAGGTAAGAATCGCATCCAGCTTAGCACAGGGTGATGGAATAACATCTCCTCACTCAAACACCAGAGGAGTTACTAACAACCCAGCCAATCACGGAGTAGAAAATGCCCATGGAGACGCGGCTGTGCGGCTATTCGGTGGTTACTTCCGCTTCACCCGATAGGGCTGCTTTCATCGTGTGCCAGGCTAAGACGGCGCACTTGATCCGGGTGGGGTATTGGTTGATGCCGGAGAGGGTTTCCAGGTCGCCAAGCGTATCGTAATCCAGTTCGCCGCCAGGTTGCGTAACCATGTGGTGGAAGGCGTCGAAGATCTCTTTGGCTCTCTCAACGCTTTGGCCCTTGATGCTCTGGGTCATCATGGAAGCCGAGGCCCGGGAGATGGCGCAACCGGTGCCCTGGAATCCAACGTCGTCGATGACCCCATCGACAACCTTGAGATAGAGGGTTATCTGGTCGCCGCACAGAGGGTTGTACCCGTCAGCGCTCTGGTTCGCTTCCTCGACCTTCCGGAAGTTCCGGGGTTTGCTGTTGTGCTCCAGGAGGATCTCCTGGTACAGATCGCTAAGGCCGGACATTAACTGAAAACCTCAACTGAATACCTCGAGGACCCGGTCGATGCCCTTCACAAGCGCGTCGATATCTTCCTTGGTGTTGTAGAAGGCCATGGAAGCCCGGGCGGTGGCGGGTATCTGGAACCGCGCCATCACGGGCTGGGCGCAGTGGTGCCCCGTGCGGATAGCGATGCCCTGCTCGTCCAAGATGGTCCCGATGTCGTGGGGGTGGGCCTTTTCCATCACGAAGGACAGGATGCCGGCCTTGTGAGCGGCCGTGCCGATTATCTTCAACCCTTCGATGGACGACAGGGCGTCGGTGCCGTACCGGAGCAACTCCGCTTCGTGGGCGGTGATCAGATCAAAGCCCAGGTTATTCACGTAATCGATGGCCGCGCCCAGACCGATCGCCCCGGCGATATCGGGAGTGCCGCCCTCGAATTTATATGGCAGGTCGTTATAGATGGTCTTTTCAAAGGTGACGGACTTGATCATCTCGCCGCCGCCGAGAAAGGGAGGCATGGCCTCCAGGTACTCCGCTTTTCCGTAGAGTATCCCGATCCCGGTCGGTCCGAACAATTTGTGTCCAGAGAATACGTAAAATTCGCAGTCCAGCTCCCGCACGTCAACGGGCATGTGGGGGACAGCCTGGGCGCCGTCCAGCAACACCGGCGCCCCGTGGGCGTGGGCCATCTGAACGATCTCGGCCGCCGGCAGGATGGTGCCAAGCGCGTTGGATACATGGGTGATGGAGACCAGCTTGGTGCGGGGACTGAGCATCTTTTCGTACTCGTCCATCAGCAGTTCGCCGGTGTCGTCGATGGGCACGACGCGCAGATTGGCCCCTTTCTCCTCGCACAGCATCTGCCAGGGCACGATGTTGGAATGATGCTCCATGTTGGAGACGATGATGTCGTCGCCGGGACCTATGTTTTGCCGGCCGTAAGAGTGGGCCACCAGGTTGATGCCTTCGGTGGTGTTCCTGGTGAAGATAATCTCCCGGTCCTCGCCGGCGTTGATGAACTGCCGGACCTTGGCCCGCGCGCCCTCGTAGCCGTCAGTGGCCTGCTGGCTCATGGTGTGGACGCCCCGGTGCACATTTGAGTTGGTGGTGGTGTAGTAATTGACGATGGCGTCGATCACCGACTGGGGTTTCTGGGAAGTGGCCCCATTGTCCAGGTAGACCAATGGGTTGCCGTTCACCCACTGCTTCAATATTGGGAAATCGTCCCGGACCTTATTCACATCCAACACCGCCGCGGCGGCTCGGTCTCCCGTGGTCATCTCACACTCGCGAAGGGCAAGCTCTTATTCGGGATGGCCGCGGCGAAAAGGGTGTTCAGGTATTCGCGGAGCGGTTCGGGTTTGACGGTCTCTATGATCTCGCTGGCGAAGGCGTGGACCAGCATCCTGCTGGCTGTGTCCAGATCGAGGCCGCGGCTGCGCAGGTAGAACAGGGTGTCCTCGTCGATGTGCCCGGCGGTGGCGCCGTGGCTGCATTTCACGTCATCGGCGTAGATAAAGAGGCTGGGCTTGCTGTCCACCTCGGCCCACTGGGAAAGGATCAGGTTCTTATCGGTCTGCTCCGCGTCGCTCTTCTGGGCGTCGGGGCGCACCATCACCGTGCCGCCGAAAACCGCCTTGGACCTGCCGTCCAGTATCCCCTTGTATTTCAAGCGGCTGGTGCAGTGGGGCTGAGCATGGTCGATGTTGATCAAGTTGTCGATGTGCTGTTTGTCGGCGGTGAGATACAGGCCGTTCAACGAGCAGTATCCGCCGGGCCCATCAAACAGCACTTCCAAGTCGTTTCGGGCCAGGGCGGTGCCCAAGGCAAAGGACGCCGAACTGAAACTACTGTCCTTTTCCTGCTTGACCCGGCTGGTGCCGACGTGGAACGCCTTTTCGCCCTCCAATAACAGCCGGTAGTGATCGATCCGCGCTCCGTCGCCGACCGATATCTCGGTGACGGCGTTGGTGAAGTAGACAGTGTCTTTAGGGCCGGTGTAACTCTCCACAACCGTGACGTCGGTATTCCGGCCGGCAACGATCAGAGTCCTTGGGTGGGTCACCTTGGGAGCGCCGCCATCGGTCGTGATGTAGGAGAGGCGCACAAACACCTTCTCCGAATGGCCGTCGGCAACGTGGATGTAGGCTCCGTCATGAAGGAAAGCCGTATTCAGCGCGGCGAACCCATCGTCGGGGGGAGCGTAGCGCCCTACCTGGCTTTCCAGATCGAAAGCGCCATCTGGGGCTATCAACGCCAAGCTGGCGGCGGTTATTCCGTTCGAACCGGCCGCCGGTGAAGACAGCTCCGCTGAGTACCGGCCGTCGATATAGACTAGATCGTAGACCGCTGGTCCTTCCAGCTTATAGCTAGGCGCCAATGCCTTTAACCCGTTGGCGGGAGTGGGACTATTGGCAAAGCTGAAGTCGGTCTTGGCGATGGGGCCGACGTTGGTGTACTTCCAGCGTTCGTTGCCCCGGCGCGCCGTGGGGAAACCGGTCTCGTTGAACTTGGACCAGGCGCTGTCCCGTAGGTCCCGAAGCCAGGGTGGCGCCCCGGCCCCCGGTCCCTGGACCAAGGACTGGAAATCGGCAAAGTAATGGGCGTATTTGGCGGGTGCGGTGGTCATGGAGTCTCGGCGTCGCAGAGCGCGCTATACGCCCGCGTCAACGGCGTCTTTGATCCAGTCATAACCCCTTTCTTCCAGTTCATGGGCCAGTTCAGGGCCGCCGGACCGTACGATCCTTCCGTCGAACAGCACGTGGACGTGATTGGGTGTGATGTAGTTCAAGATGCGCTGGTAGTGGGTCACCAGAATGATGGCGTTCTCGGGCGAGCGCAGCCGGTTGATCCCTTCGGAGACGATGCGCAAGGCGTCGATGTCCAGACCGGAGTCGGTCTCGTCTAAAACGGCAAGTTTGGGCTGCAGCACGGCCATCTGAAGGATCTCGTTCCGTTTCTTTTCGCCGCCGGAGAAACCTTCGTTCACCGCCCTTTTTATCAGATCAGGGTCGATCTGGACCTCCTCGATCTTGGCCTTTAGCATTTGGTCGAACTCTCGGGCGCTCATCTCTTCTTCGCCGTTATGCACCCGGCGGGCGTCAACTCCGGCCTTTAGAAATTGCCAAGCCCGTACGCCGGGAAGCTCTAGGGGATATTGAAATGCCAAGAACAGGCCCATGCGAGCCCTGATCTCCGGTTCCAATTTCAAGAGGTCCTGGCCATCAAAAAATACCTGGCCACCGGTGACCGTGTAGTCGGGCCGGCCGGCCAGCACGTTGGCCAGCGTGCTCTTGCCGGAGCCGTTTGGGCCCATGATGGCATGCACCTCACCGGCAAAGACCTCCAGATCGATACCCTTGAGTATCTCCAGGTTGCCGGCCGAGGCGGTGAGACCCTTGATGGATAGCAAGGGTGTGGAACCTTTCACGGCGGTCGACATCTAGCCCACCGCCCCTTCCAGGCTGACCTTGAGGAGCTGGGAGGCTTCCATCGCGAACTCGAAGGGGAGTTCCTGGAAGATACCCCGGCAGAAGCCGTTGATGATCATGAAGTGGGCGTCCTCGACGGATATGCCCCGCTGCTGACAGTAGAAAAGCTGGTCGTCGCTAACCTTGGAGGTGGACGCTTCGTGTTCGATCTGGGCGGTGGGATTCTTCACCTCGATGTAGGGCACCGTGTGGGCCCCGCACTGGTCTCCGACCAGCAGAGAGTCGCATTGGGTGAAATTCTTCGCCCCGTCGGCGGAGGGCAGTATCTTCACCAAGCCCCGGTAGGTGCCGTTGCCATGGCCCGCGGAAATCCCCTTGGCAATGATGGTGCTCCTGGTGTTCTTGCCTTTGTGGATCATCTTGGTGCCGGTGTCGGCCTGCTGGTAATTGTTGACCAGCGCCACCGAGTAGAACTCGCCAACCGAGTTGTCGCCTTCCAAGATCACGCTGGGGTATTTCCAGGTGATGGCCGAACCGGTCTCCACCTGCGTCCAAGAAATCTTGGCGCTCTCGTGGGCGATGCCGCGTTTGGTCACGAAATTGTAGACCCCACCGTTGCCGTCTTTGTCCCCAGGGAACCAGTTTTGAAGGGTGGAGTACTTGATCTCAGAGTTATCCAAGGCCACCAATTCGACCACCGCGGCGTGGAGTTGATGGGTCTTCCTGGCGGGTGCGGTGCAGCCTTCCAGATAGCTAACGTACGAGCCCTCTTCGGCGATGATCAAGGTCCGCTCGAACTGGCCGGAGTCGGCCTGGTTGATGCGGAAGTAGGTCATCAGCTCAATGGGGCAGCGCACACCCTTGGGGATGTAGACGAATGAGCCGTCACTGAAGACCGCCGAGTTCAGCGTGGCGTAGAAGTTGTCGCCATAGGGCACCACGGAGCCAAGGTATTTCTGGACCAGGTCAGGGTGGTCCCTTACGGCTTCGCTCATGGGGCAGAAGATGATGCCCTGCTTCTCCAGCGTTTCCTTATAGGTGGTGGCCACCGACACGCTGTCCACTACCGCGTCCACCGCGACACCGGCCAGGCGCTCTCGTTCTTGAAGGGGGATTCCCAGCTTTTCGAAGGCCGCCAATATTTCCGGATCAACCTCATCCATGCTCTTGGGCCCGTCAGTCTTTGGAGCCGCGTAGTAATAGATGTCCTGATAGTCGATGGGCGCATATTTCACGTTGGCCCAAGTTGGCGCCTGCTGCTTTAGCTTCAGCCAATGGCGGAACGCCTTGAGCCGCCATTCCAAAAGCCACTCCGGCTCTTCCTTCTTCGCGGAGATCAGCCGTACGATGTCCTCATTCAGCCCCTTGGGGGCTAGGTCGGTCTCTATGTCGATGGTGAAACCCCACTTGTAGTCAGTATCCAGCTCACTGGAAGTGGCGTTCCGGGAAAGGACCTTAGGTGCGGCCATTGATTACTCCTGATCTGGGTTTGGGCGGCTGCCCTAATCTGAGGCTATAATAACCGGTTCCCGCGCGAATCGACCGGCCAGCCGACGGGTGATTTTGCATTGTCGACCAAGTTGGTCAACAATTATGCTACCATTCGTGTTTGAGGGTGTCAACGAGTTTCGTAATGGTCCGGTCCGATTGCTTTCCATGGCCTAAATACCTTTCCTGACAACGCCCGGCCGCAATCACTCCGTGGACTTTTCGGGAATCTTCGCTGGAATAGATTGACAATAATTCGACCATTTTAGGTAAGATTATTCCGAAACATGATATTATTTGACCTCAATTCGCAACCATAGTATATGATTTCTTCACAGATGAACGGTTAGCGACCATGCGCAACGTGCCGGTCCGCGGCGTAGTAAATACACCTCACCCTTGGGGTAAGACATAATGTCTAGCGATGTTCTGCTGGGGGATTGCCATACCCATCTGGACCAATATCCCCTCGCGGAGATGCCCGAAATATTGGAGCGTGCCCGTGAATCGGGTGTAGCGTTCGCCGTCTGCGCCGGCACCACGCTCCAGTCTACCCAGGCCTGCATCGACTTGGCCGAACAACACCCACCGCTCTATGCCGGCGTTGGGATCCATCCGATGGAGGCCCGCGAGCCGGTTACCGACGAGGTCTATGCCGAGCTTGAGAGGATGGCCAAGTCGTCATCCAAGGTGGTCTGCATCAGCGAAGTAGGCTTGGATTTCCTCCCCACCTCCCCAGACCACGCCACCCAGCACCAGGTTTTTCGAGAGCACATCCGCCTGGCCCGCAGCCTTAAGTTGCCAATCATATTCCACTCCCGGGAGTCCCACCCGGAGGTCTTCAAGGTCTTGCGAGAGGAAAGCGCTGGCGAGGTCGGTGGGGCGATGCATTATTTTCAGGGCGATGAGGACACAGCCCGGGAAGCCATCGACTGCGGTTTCTACATCTCATTGGCCCGCCCCCTAACCCGGCTGCCCGAATTGCAGGACGTGGCCAAGGTTATACCCTTGGAAAATATCGTTCTGGAGACGGACGCAGCGCCCCAGCCCTTCAAGAAATACCGCACCAATTGGACGGAGCCACGACACGTCCAGTCGGTGGCCCAGACCCTGGCCGAGATCAAAGGCATCCCGGTTGAAGAGGTCGCACGGGTAACTACGGGAAATCTGGCGCGGCTGCTTCGGCTTGAGCGCCTTATCGATACGGGTTAACGGCCATGGCCAATCGATCCAAGCGCACCTCCAGCGGCGGCCCATCCGCTCACCAATTGAACTTCCATCAGCTATACATCTTCCAGATGGTCGCGAACCACCTGAGCTTCTCTCGGGCGGCCGAAGCGATGGAAATCACCCAGCCCGCGGTGTCGATCCAGGTCCAAGAGTTGGAGAAGTTCTTGGGCATCATCCTCTTTCACCGCCGGCCCCGCGGTTTAAGGATCACCGAAGCGGGCGACGCGGTCTTGGCTTACGCCCAACAGATATTCTCGCTCTCCAAGCAACTGGTGGACACCGTCCAAGAGATGGAGGACCTCCAGTCCGGCCATCTGCTGTTGGGCGCCAGCACCACTCCGGGCGAGTACGTGCTTCCCATCGTAGTGGGGCGGTTCCGTCAGATGTATCCCGGCATACATGTGGAGTTGGTCATCGGCAACACCCGGACCATAATCCAGCGGATACTGGACCGGGACATGGACCTGGGGATGGTTGGCGACCACGTCGAAGAATTCTCCAGTGAACTGGAGATGGTTGACTATCAAGACGACGAGATCGTTCTGGTGGCCGCGCCCAGCCACCCGGCCGCCAGCTTGGTCCGGCCCACCGTTGAGCAGATAGTGTCCCTTGGACTGGTGGCGAGAGAAGAGGGGTCGGCGACGCGGCTGGCGGCCGAGCGGCAATTCCGGAAACTTGGCACGGCGCCCGAGATCGCCATCGAACTGGGTAGTAATCAGGCTATAAAGCAGGCGGCGATGGCCGGCGGCGGTATCGGAATCATCTCCCGGCTGGGCATCACCGCCGAGTTGAACGCCGGCATGCTTGTGGTGCTTGACGTGGCGGGCTGGGACTGCCGGCGGCCCTTGACCTTGATCCAACCCAAAGACCGCTATCTCTCCCCATCACAACGCGCCTTCCGCGAGTTCCTCATGGCTGAAAGACCGTCCTTGACTGGTCCGGCGCCCCGGCCGTAACGCCTGGAGCCGTTCCGAAAAGGGGATTGAGCGTATCTTGGGCCGGTGATACCATTGACCGTGCGACGCTCGATCTAGTGCTTTCATTCAGTTAGCTTGGGCAGTTAGCTTGGGCTTCGGCCAGTTATCCGGGGGTTTGGCAAGTTTGTCACCGGCCTCCAGCGTCATCCATTCGTACTAACGCCTCGTTGGAACGCCCAAGGTGGAAAAACCACAGGCGACGGAGTCAGGTCAGATGTTGCCCAGCAATTGCCAGATGGCCCTGAAAGAGTGGGCTGTTACCGTTGAAGCCATGGCCCAAGGAGACCAGGTGCTCCTGTTGCGTAAAGGCGGTATCCACGAAGACGGCAAGGACTTCCGCGTTATTCACCGGGAGTTCTTGTTCTATCCAACCTACCTGCACCAGAAGGAAGACCTGCTGCAGCCGGCCCACCAGCCCGCCCTGCGCAAGGTGCTGGAACGGCCCCGCGATGACGGCCACATCACCTTCAGCCACTGGGCCAAGGCCGAAGAGGTGCTGGAGATCTCCGAGCAGGAGCAGGTGGACGACCTGGCGCCCCATTACATCTGGACGGCTGCCTACGCCCAGTCCAAGCTGCATTGGAAGCCCATGCTCCCACTGTCGGTGCTTCTGTTGCGCGTCTACAAGCTGGAGCAGCCGGTGACCGTGCCCTACCTGCCGGAATACGGCGGTTGCACGTCCTGGGTGGAGGTCTTATCGGACGTTGACCTGGGGAAGCTGGAGCCGGTGTTGAACGACGCCGAATTCCAGCGGCGGGTTGATGAAATCAAGGGCAGCCTGGGCCTCACGGCAGTCGCGGGTTAAACGCCATCCAGCCAGGCCAAACCGTTGATGCTAAAGCCGCCTTCGCAATAGATTTAGAGGACGTAATAATAATGAAATTCCGCAAAATGCCCCGCACCGACCTGGTTTTGTCCGAGGTAGGGTTCGGAGTCTGGACCGTGGCCACCAACTGGTGGGGCAAGATCGAAGATGCCGACAAAGCGGCCCTCTTGGAGAACGCCGTGGAAGAAGGGATCAACTTCTTCGACACCGCCGATGCCTACGGCGACGGCTATGGCGAAGAGATTCTGGCAACCGTGCTTGGCCATAAGCGTAACGACATCATCATTGCGACCAAGTTCGGTTACGACATCTACGACACAACCCCCAGAGACGGCCACAAAGAACGGGCGCAGAAGTTCGACAAAGAGTTCGTGAAGTACGCCTGTGAGCAGAGCCTTCGGCGCCTGGACACCGATTATATCGACCTCTATCAGGCGCACAATATCAAGTTAGCCGACTTGGAAAAGGACGAGCTGTTCGAGACTCTGGAACAGCTTCAATTCGAAGGCAAGATACGCTACTTCGGCGTCGCGCTGGGCCCGGACATCGGCTGGTTCGAGGAGGGCGAATATTCCATGCGGGAACGCCATGTCACCAGCGCCCAGGTCATCTACAGCATCTTGGAGCAGGACCCAGCCAAGGACCTGATCAAGCTGGCCGAAGAATACGAGGTGGGCCTGCTTTCACGGGTCCCCCACGCTTCCAACACGTTGACCGGGGAGTACGACCATGGGCTGCCCGTCTTCGACGCCGACGACCACCGGGCCCACCGCAAGAACGAGTGGTTGGAAGAGGCCATGCGCAAGGTCGACCGGGTAAAGTTCTTGGTGCAAGAAGACACCAGGACCATGGCCCAATCAGCCATCCAGTTCGTGTTGAAGCAGCCGGCCATCATCTCGGTGCTGCCTAACTTCACCAAACTGTCCGAACTCACCGAGTACACCAGCGCTTTGGATACCCCAGAGCTGACCGATGATGAACAGGCGAAGATGGACGAGCTGTGGGACCACGATTTTGACATCGCGGAACCGGAACCCCAATTCCGCGAGATCTAAAGGGCTTTAACCATCGCCTGAATGCGCCGGGCGGATTGGTATAAGGCCTGCCAAACTCTAACGTAATAAAGAATATATGGCCGGATATTTACGCTTTTCGTAACGACTAGGCGTAAGGTCCGGCCATATATCTTTCTGGACCAAGTTGATTTGTCCTCTGGGTCCGTTATATAGTCCCGTGGTTGGGGCCAAGGCGCTTTCCTTGGCCGCGGGGGCCTAAATGCCCGCCAGGGCATTGGCCAATGGGAGGAAGTGCCCATGACGATACAGGCGCCACAGACCGTGAAGCTTGTTTACCGGTTCGACGAGGGGAACGCCACCATGGCGGACCTCCTTGGGGGCAAGGGGAGCAACCTTTGTGAGATGGCCCGGTTGGGGCTGCCAGTCCCTCCAGGTTTTGTTATTTCCACCCAGGTGTGCCGGGACTACCTGACCAAGAACCAGACTCTTCCCGAAGGGCTTGAAGAGGCGGTCAAAGACAACCTCCGGCAACTGGAAAAATCCATCGGCCGCAACTTCGGCTCAAATTCGAATCCCCTCTTGGTGTCGGTCCGCTCCGGGGCGCGCGTCTCCATGCCAGGAATGATGGACACCATCTTGAACCTGGGGATCAACGACCAGATAGTGGAGGGGCTGGCCTCCATGATGGGAGACCCGCGCCCGGCCTACGACGCTTACCGCCGCTTCATACAGATCTACTCGGAAGTGGTCATGGGCGTGGACCCTGAAGCCTTCGAGCGGGTCTTGACGGATCATAAGCAGAAGGCGGGTGTGGCCCTGGACCACCAGTTGTCTGCTGATCAGTTGAAAGAAGTCGTGACCGACTTCAAGGAAGTGACCAGAGAAGCCGCCGGGTCCGAGCCACCCTCGGAGCCATGGGAACAGTTGATGGCCGCCGTGGAGGCCGTGTTCCGCAGTTGGAACACCCCCCGGGCCATCTTCTACCGCGACCACAACAAGATCGACCACGATATGGGCACCGCCGTGACCATCATGGCCATGGTCTTCGGCAATCTGGGGCCCTCAAGCGGGACCGGCGTGCTGTTCACCCGGAACCCTTCCACCGGGAAGGCGCAGGTCTACGGAGAGTTCCTGACCAACGCCCAGGGCGAGGATGTGGTATCCGGGGTACGGACCCCGGAACCCATCGCCAGTCTCCGGGATGTCATGCCGGAGTGTTACGACGAACTCATGGAGCTGGCCGGGAACCTGGAATCCCATTACTCCGACGTGCAAGACGTGGAGTTCACCATCGAGAACTCCCGCCTATTTTTGCTGCAGACCCGTAGCGCCAAACGAACGGCCCTGTCAGCGGTGAAGACAGCAGTGGATATGGCCAACGAGGGTCTGATCACCCAGTCCCAAGCCCTGCTCAGAGTGGACGCCGAAGAGATATCCCATCTATTGGTCCCCCAATTCTCCGACGACCTGCCGGAAGAAGTACTGAAAGACCGGTTCCTGGCCCGGGGCGCCCCCGCTTCCCCTGGTGCTGCCTCCGGTACCGTTTGTTTCGATGCCACCAAAGCCGCCCAGTTGGCTGCCGACGGCGTGGCGGTGATCCTGGTGCGCCCAGAGACCAAGCCCGACGATATACACGGGATCACCGCGGCCGTGGGCGTCGTAACCAGCCGCGGCGGGGTGACCAGCCACGCGGCTGTGGTGACCAGGGGACTGGGCAAGCCATGCATCGTCGGCTGCGAAGGGATACAGGTCGACTTGGAAGCCGGTCTGTTCACCGCCGGCGGCAGGACCGTCCATGAAGGCGAGCAGATCAGCATGGACGGGGCATCAGGGTCGGTCTATCTGGGAGAGTTGGACACCGTCAATACCAGCCTAGAAGACCTGCCGGAAGCCATCGAATTGCTTGGATGGGCCGACCAGACCCGCAAACTAGGGGTCATGGCCAACGCGGATACCCCGTCAGACGCCACCCAAGCCCTGATCATGGGCGCGGAAGGAATCGGGCTCTGCCGCACCGAGCACATGTTCTTGGACCCTGAGCGGCTGCCGTCTGTCCGTCAGATGCTGCTTAACGCCGAGGCCGCCGAGGCCTGGCGCAGGGAGAATAACGACCGCGTATTCCGGGTTGAGGACGAAAGCGGCGCCCCCCAAGCTGTGAAGGACTTTTACGAAGCCTTGGACCAGGTCCGGGAGCTTCAGACAGCGGACTTCAGCGGGATCCTGCGGGTCATGGGAGCCCGGCCGGTCATCATCCGCCTGTTGGATGCCCCGCTCCACGAATTTCTGCCTCCTTACGAATCTCTGTTGACCGAGCTTATAGAGCTCCGCCACACCGGCGCGCCTCCGGCCGACCTGGAAGAAAAAGAGACGTTCCTACAGCTGGTGGACTCGCTGCGCGAATCGAACCCCATGCTGGGACACCGTGGTTGCCGGTTGGGCCTGAGCTTTCCGGCGATCTACCGGATGCAGGTGGAGGCCATCATCACCGCCGGCGCCCTCCTGGTCAAAGAGGGCCTGGATGTTAATCCGGAGATCATGATTCCGCTGACCGTGGATGTGGAGGAGATGCACCGGCTGCGGCAGGACCTGAGCTTGGTGGCATCCCAGGTACAGGAGCGCCTCGACGTCAAGGTCCACTACAAATTTGGCACGATGATTGAAACTCCCCGGGCCGCCCTGACCGCCGGTGAGATCGCCAAGGAATCGGAGTTCTTCAGCTTCGGCACCAATGACCTGACCCAGATGGTCTTTGGGTTCAGCCGGGACGACGCCGAAGGCAAGTTCCTTCGCAAGTACATCGACGAGGGCATCCTGCCCAACGACCCGTTTGCTACGATAGACCCCTACGGCGTGGGGGTGTTGGTCAAGATGGCGGTGGAGGCGGGACGCCGCGAGAGGCCCAACCTTGAGATTGGGATCTGCGGCGAACACGGCGGGGACCCGGCCAGCGTCGTTTTTTGCCATGAAGCCGGTCTAGATTACGTAAGCTGCTCGCCCTACCGAGTGCCGGTGGCCCGGCTGGCGGCCGCCCAGGCCGCGTTGGCCGGAAGTTAATTTCCGCCCAGAATAGCTTTGAACAAATCGACGGCGCTCACATGTCTGTGGGCGCCGTCTTTGTCTGACCGGTGTATTCTTGACCCTGTTTTGGCCCTGGGATAGACTGCGTGTCAGGCCCATTCCCCCCGAGAAAAGGAGTTCCCCTTGACGACTACACCACCCGAGGCCAGAGCCCAGATCGTGAATATGGTCCGCGACTTTGTGCGTCGGGAAGTGGAGCCAGTGGCCGCCCAACACGACCGCGACGACACGGTGCCCCACGACCTCATTGACCGCATGAAGGAGCTGGGGCTTTTCGGCATCACGGTGCCAGAAGAGTACGGCGGCATGGGGTTGGATTACACCACCTTCGCCTCCATATTCGAGGAACTTAGCAAGGGATTCATGACCCTGAGCGGGGCCATCGGCACCCACCACATCTTGACCTACGTGCTGACCCATTACGGGACGGAGGAACAGAAGCAGCGGTTCCTGCCCGACCTGGCCTCGGGACGCAAGCGGGGAGGACTGGCCCTCACCGAGCCCAGCGGCGGCACCGACATGGCCAATCTGCAGACCACGGCCACCAAGGACGGCGAAGAGTACTCCATCAACGGCACCAAGATGTTCATCACCAACGGGCGCTACGGCGACATGTTCTGCCTGCTGGCCCGCACCGACCCGGACATGGAACCCAGGCACAGAGGGATCAGCTGCTTCGTGGTTGAGAAGGGCGGACCCGGCTTCACGGTTGGCCGTGACCTGGACAAGATGGGCTACCGGGGATTGGACACCTGCGAGTTGATATTCGACAACTACCCGGTCCCGGTGGACAATCTGATCGGCGGCAAAGAAGGCGCCGGATTCGGCATGGTTATGAGTGGTCTGGAGACCGGCCGCATCAACATCGCGGCCCGGGCGGTGGGTGTTGCTCAAGCCGCCTTTGAAGCCGCCATCAAATACTCCCAGCAGCGCGAGACCTTCGGCAAGCCCATCGCTCAGCATCAGGCCATCCAGCTCAAACTGGCAGACATGGCGACCAAGATTCAGGCCGCCCGCCTGCTGACATACGATGCCGCCGCAAAGAAGGACGCGGGCCAGCGGGTTGACCTGGAAGCAGGCATGGCAAAACTGTTCGCCAGCGAAATGTGCGGCGAAGTGACCCTGGACGCCCTGAGAATTCATGGCGGCTACGGCTACATCAAGGATTTCGACGTAGAACGGTACTACCGCGACGCCCCTCTCATGATTATCGGAGAGGGAACGAACGAGATTCAAAAGCTGGTAATCGCCCGTAGATTGCTGGAGAAATACCCGATCTGACCTCACAACTTCTTTTCATCCAACGGAGACAACGAAATGATTCACGACAGCAGAGACAATTTCGGTGGCTACCTGGAGGACTTCGTCCCAGGAGACGTGTTCAAGCACTGGCCCGGCAAAACGGTGACCGAGATGGACAACGACTCGGTCAGCAGCAACGAAGAAGTAAAAGTGAGGAATGGGTCGAACACGACAAGCAAACCCGCCAGCCACGAAACCCGGTGATCAAACCAAACACCCGCCAGTCCCGCCACCAATGCAGCGGCGAGCGCAGCGAAGATCGTCTGGAGGGCTCGGGCCGCAGTCAGCCCACCGGGACCATCGGGAAACAAAGCGAGAAGCGCCGGGAACAGCGGCATGCGCGTCGCGCGAAATCCGAGTTCGTCACGAAGCCCATCGCCGGCACGCAGCGCGCGGGAGGTGGACCAATACTGCTGTTCGTCGGGGAACTCGAGGGCGGAGGCTCCACCCGACCCAGCATGTCGAATGGCGCCGGCACCCACCCGTACGAACAACGCGATCAGAAACAAGACGATGCACCGACGCACGATCGATGATCGCCGGAAACTACTTTCACCCCGATCGGTGATTGGCACAGGCACGGTCACAATTCGAGCGGTTTAGCGACCAGGTGCAGCGCACGACGCGTCAGCGCCGTCAACTTGACGCGATCGTCAATACGATGCCCGATCAACCATATGGGTCCCAACCGATCGCACAGGACCGCCACCCTCTCACGTTCTTTCGGGTCGACCTTGGAGTCGATCAAGAAATCGGACAGACTCTTGGAGCCTGGAGCGCCGAGCGGGAAAAACCGATCTCCGGGCCGCCGTTTGCGA
>JACZYV010000146.1:0-7820 GCA_022570905.1 Chloroflexota bacterium | reverse complement strand
AAGACAACCGGCCGCCCCATACGGATGGTCATGACCTATATCGAAGAACTGATGGCGGGCAACCCCCGGCATCCGGCGGTGATGACCTTCAAGACCGGCGTTAAGAAAGACGGGACCATCACGGCCCGCCAGGCCCACCTGGTCTATGACAGCGGCGGCTACGCGGCCTTCAAACCCCAGCGGGGCGTGACCTACGGCTCGCGCTGCCTGGGGCCCTACAAGATCCCCCACGGACAGATCGACTCCTATGTCGTCTACACCAATCAGGTGCCCTGCGGCAGCATGCGGGCGCCCGGCGACCCCCAGTCCATCTTCGCCGGCGAAGTCCAGATGGACCTGATCGCCCGGGAATTGGGCTTGGACCCCTTGGAATTTCGCAAGAAGAACCTGGTCCAGGACGGCGATGCGTCACCTTTAGGACATCGTTGGAAGAACATCATGGGTCTCCGGACCCTGGACGCCGCGGTGAAAGAGGCGGGTTACGAGAAGGCCAAACCTCAAACGGCTGGCAAGCTCACCGGACGCGGCATGGCCATCTGCGAGAGGCACGTTGGGGCCGGCAGTTCCACCGCCAAGGTAACCATCGACGACCAAGGGACGGTTACGCTCTACACCGCACTGCCCGACACGGGTTCAGGCTTCTACACCGTGCTGCGCCAGATACTCGGCCAGGAGCTGGGTGTCGCCTACGATGAGATCAAGCTGGAGCATTGGAGCACCGACGACGTGGCCTTTGAGACCGGCGTGGGCGGCAGCCGGGTGACCCACGTCGCCGGGCAGGCAGTATACCGGGCCGCCCAGGAATTGCGGCGTCAGATGGTGACTATGGCCGCCGACCTGTTTGGCTGGCCGGAGGACGAGACCGGCTTCTCTCAGGGTCAGGTGACCGCGCCGGGACAGGCGCCTATGAGCTTAGGCAGCCTGGTCTCCCGCTCCGGAGGACTTCTGGAAGCCGAACACACCTATGACTCTGAGCGGGACGAGGAGATCACGGTGTTCTGCGTCCAGATCGCCGAGGTGGACGTGGATGTTGAAACGGGACAGGTGCGATTGACCAAGTTCACCTCGGCCCACGACGTGGGGACCATCCTGAACCCACTGGGGCATCAGGGCCAGATCGACGGCGCGGTGATGCA
Source organism: Chloroflexota bacterium (assembly GCA_022570905.1). Lineage (GTDB taxonomy): Bacteria > Chloroflexota > Dehalococcoidia > Lucifugimonadales > UBA3495 > UBA9611. Next base: position 6,684 of record JACZYV010000146.1, on the reverse strand, counting down.
GGGTATCGGCTACGCCCTGACCGAGGACCTGCAGTACGACGAAGGCCACGTAACCACCCTCTCCATGGGCGAATACAAGATCCCCACCATGCCAGACATGCCGGAGCTGCGGACCGTGCTGGTGGAGAGCGAAAGCGGCGGTCCCACGCCCTACGGTGGCAAGGCCATCGGAGAGCAGGGAATCAGTTCCGTGGCCCCGGCCATCGTCAACGCTATTCTGGACGCCACCGGCGTCAGCATGATGGAGATTCCGGTGAGCTCGGAAAAACTGTTCCGGGCCATGGAGGCGCAACGGACCGGCTCCTAACCCGTGGTGTATAATTTCCTGTAATAACGACCAGACGCCCAAACAGCGATGGAGGATGACAGCCATGCCAAGGATCGAATCCCTGGGACACGTTGGGATCTATGCAGAAGACCTGATGAAACAGCGGGATTTCTACACCCGCGTCTTGGGCCTGACGATCTCGGATGAAGACCTGGAAGAGCGGGGGATGACCTTCCTCACCGCCGATAAAGACCGGGAGCACCACGAGTTCGTGCTGATGAAGGGCCGGGTCACCCGCGACGACGCTAAGGTCATTCAGCAGATATCTTTCATCGTTCCCTCCCTGGATGATCTGAAGGAATTCCATGTCCGCCTACTGGAAGAAGGCGTCAAGATCGACCGTATCGTCAGCCACGGGATTGCCTTCGGCATGTACTTCTTCGACCCCGAGGGCAACCGAATCGAGTTGTACGTAAGGACCCCTTACAAAGTCCCCCAGCCTCTCGGAGATGTCATCGACCTCTCCATGTCCAATGAAGAGCTGGAAGAGATCGCCAAGGCACGCATTCCAGCCTAGTGCCTCATTTGGACGTCCCGATGTCTCGGGAGAAGGCCGAAAGGCGCGCCGCTTTCGTAGAAAACAATGGGCCCGCCTCTCGGCCTTTCGATTTATACCAGACCAGGCCGGACCACTCACCTAAGCGCTCAGTAGATCAATGAACAGTCCCTCGCGACATCAGCCGGTCTTTTCCCGCCGGGCGCGGCCGCTGTGAGCAGCGCCCAACCAGCACGCTATGAAGACCTTCCCCGCGGTTACCACATCTTCAAGTGGCGGATACTGCTGGCCTTCGCCGGTTTCTACCTGTTCTTATACCTGGGTCGTTTCAACTTCTGGCCGGTGGCCCCGTTGGTCAAGGAAGACCTGGGACTCAGCCACTTTGAGATTGGCCTGATAAACGCCATGCTCCTCTGGGGGTTCGGCCTTGGAGACCTAATCCACGGACGGCTCGCCGAGACCTATGGCTTGCGCCTTTGGGTGATGATTGGGGCCATCCTCACCACCGTCTTGAACATAATCACCAGTTTTGCCACTTCGGCGATTACCATGGCCATCCCCTGGGCCGTCGCGGGCTTCGTCAATGCCGCCTGCTGGGCTCCGGGCATCAGCATGGTCTCCCAGTGGTGGCCCCGCCGCAAACGGGGCCTGGCCTTGGGCCTCGTGGGGACCGCGGCCGGGGGAGCAATGGTGATGATGTGGTGGATCTCCGGCTACGTGGGCGCGGAATGGGGCTGGCGGGCGTCCTTCCGCTATCCACCGATGATCATCGCCGTGTTGGGCATCGCTTTCTACTTCATAGCCCGGGACCGGCCCTCTGATGTGGGCCTGCCCGAGTACGTGGAGGATGACGAGGTCTCGGCCGCCCCCGAATCCCTGGACCCCGAGCGCCTCAAGGGTTTTGGCCCTTACAAAGAACTGTTGTCCAACCCCAGGTTCTTATTGGCCAGCCACGTTAAGGGTCTGGAGAATGTGGTCCGCTACGGCCTGACCACCTGGGTGCCCATCTACTACTTTGAAGAGGGTGGACTGTCCATCGAGTCCACCATTGCGCTCACCATATTGCTGCCGCTGGGTTACTTGATCGCTCCCCCCATCTCGGGAATCATCTCTGACCGCTACCTGGGTAGCCGCCGTCAGCCGATGGTCATCTTCTCCTGCGCCGTCAGCGCGGTGGTGCTGGTGGGTATCGCCCTGGCCCCGCCCGTCAACATCACTTTGGGGGCCGTGCTGCTGCTAACCGGTGGGCTGGCCATGGGCATGTCTCCCATGTCCACGGTGGCCGTGGATATCGCCGGGCGGCACATGTCGGGCACCTCCTCGGGCCTGTTGGATGCCCATGGATACGCCTACGCCGGCGCCCAGGCAATCATCTTCAGCGTGATCCTGGACATGGCCGGCAGCCCCTGGCCCATTGTGTTCCTGGCCATGGCGGCCACCAGGGTCATCTCAGGGGTCATGATCTCCCGCGTCAAGGTCTAAGAGACCCGCCGGGTCCAAGGGAAACACGACATGAGCGCATTGCTGAGAAGGTCCGTGCTGGTGGCGGCGGGGCGGGTACTCCTGTCTATGGCGCTCCTCGCCGTCGTCATTATCATCTTTTTCGCGGCGACGCCCCAGGGCAAGGCCGCATACCGGGCTGCCCTGTTCGTTCCCCAAGTTTTGGAAGTGCCCTTCAAACCGCAGCCTTGGTTCACGGGAGACCCGGTCCGCCATGAAGTGAACTATCCTCAAAAAGCGGGAATAGGCGTGGCCGATATTTACCGCATTCCCGACGGCAAACGCCGTGCTGCCGTGCTCCTGTTTCTGGGCGCAAATGCGGCCGGACGGGACGATAAAGACGTAATCAACTTGGGCGAATCGCTGGCCCGCGGCGGTTTTGTTGTCATGTTCCATTGGTCGCCCACCATGGCCCTGCAGCACAACATCGACCCGGCTGAGATAGACAACCTGGTCCGGGCGTTCCAATTCCTCGAAAAACAAGAGTGGGTGGACCCGGAGCGGGTCGGGATCGGCGGGTTTTGCGTCGGGGCTTCTTTCTCTTTGGTGGCGGCCGCAGACCCACGGATCAGAGACAGAGTGCGGTTCGTGAACGCCTTCGGGCCCTACTTCGACGCTAAAGACCTGCTACTCCAAGTTGTCACCCGCTCCCGTCTGGACCAAGGGGTTCGGACTCCCTGGCAGCCTGACCGGCTGACCCTTAAAGTCTTCGCCAACGAGCTCATCGAGACTGTGGACGACCCGGCTGACGTTGAACTTCTAACCAGGAAATACTTGACGGGCGAGTCAGGTGATGCCTACCCCGTAACGTCGGCCGGCCAGACCGTGGCCCGGCTTCTGGAGGGAGTCTCACCGGAAGAGGCGGACGGATTGTACCTGACCCTGCCCAAGGAATTCCGGGAAGCCATGGCCCAAATCTCACCCAGCAGTTATGTGGACGACATCAAAGCCAGGTTGCTGGTCTTGCACGACCGGGACGACAACCTCGTTCCGTCGGCGGAGTCCCGGAGGCTGGCCGCGGCCATGGCGGAACGGGGCAACGTCCGGTACACCGAGCTTCTTTCCTTTGACCACGTGCGGCCCACCAGCGGGACCGGGGCCTGGCAGCTGGTTAAAGAGGGATTCAAGCTATACCGGCACATGTACGGGGTGATGCGCGCCGGGACCTGACAGATTCGAGGCGTGGTCCCGGTCCGCCATGGATTTCCCTCATCGCCGTTCCTTGTCTTGACAGCCCATCCCTTGGTGCTAGAATTAGTAATCGCAAACGGTTGCAATAACATTTAATCGCACAACTTTCCGCCCGTCCTGAAACTCCAACCTAGACCCCAAGACAGGCAGCGATGATCAAGCATGAAAAGGCCATTGAGACCCTTCGCCGTAAAGGCCACCGGCTAACCCCGCAGCGCCTGATAGTGCTTTCCATCATCGCTGGGGCCTCGAGCGGCGGCCACATGGGGGTTGATGAGGTATTTCAGGCCGCCAAGAAGGCCTACCCCTACATGGACATCGCCACCGTCTACCGGACGCTGCACCTGTTCAAGGAGTTGGGCGTGGTGACCGAGGTGGCCATCGGCGACCGGTTGCATTTTGAGCTCACCGACCCCGACGGGCACCACCACCACATGGTCTGCCGGGCCTGCAACGGCGCCTTCAACCTCAGCCCCCACTACCTGGCGGAGTTCCGCGACACCCTGAACCGGGAATTCGGCTTCGAGCCGGACCTGGAGCATTTTGCCGTCAGCGGCGTGTGCGCCAAATGCCAAGAAGCGGATGCCAAAACAAAGGAGATTCGGTAATAGATGGCACGCAGCTATCTTGGCCCAAGAATCTGGGCGCTGCTCATCGTAGCGCTCGCATTCAACATTGGGGCCTGCGGCGGTGGGACTGGGGACACATCTCAAAATGGCGATGAGCAAGATAACCGCCTGAGGGTGGTGACCACGGTCTCGCCGATCACTAATATCGTCGAAAATATCGGAGGCACGCGCATCAAGTTGGAGGGCGTGATTCCCGAGGGCGTGAATTCCCACACATTCGCGGCCACTCCTTCCATGGCCAAGCTTATGGCCGAAGCCGACCTCATCGTATTTAACGGGCTTTTCCTAGAGGAGCCGACCCTGGCCCTGGCCAAAGCCAATAAGAAAGCGGAAGCCGTGATCCTGTCCCTGGGCGACCAGACGGTCGCTCCGGAAGAATGGCAGTTCGATTTCACCTTTCCGGAATCCGCTGGCAACCCGAATCCCCATCTCTGGCCGGACCCGAATATGGGACTGCGCTACGCCGAATTGGTGCACGACCAACTGGCGGCCATGGACCCGGCCAACGCCACGTATTATGCGGACAACTTGGACCGTTTCCGCAGCCGGATCGTTAAGTTGGACCAGGCCATCAGGACCGCGGTGGCGACGGTCCCGGAGGGGAACCGCAAGCTGCTGACCTACCATGATTCCTGGGCCTATTTCGCCAAGCAGTATGGCATGGAGGTCATCGGGGCGGTCCAGCCGTCAAACTTCTCTCAGCCGTCCGTTAGAGAGGTCGCCGAATTGATCGACCAACTTAGGGCTCTGGGCCTGCCGGCCGTATTCGGTTCCGAAGTGTTTTCCAGTGACGTGCTGGAGGCCATCGCCAAAGAGGCCGGCGCCCAGTTCATCGACGAACTGGCCGATGACGACCTGCCGGGCAAGCCCGGAGACCCGGAGCACACCTATCTGGGACTGATGAAGCAGAACATGGAAGCGATGATTCCAGCCTTGGGCGGCGATGCCAGCGCGGTGGCCGGCTTGGACGTAAGCAACGTTTTTGATGGGGCCAGCGGGGCCGTCTACCCACAGTAAAAGGAGTAATAATGTATCTGCATCCACGGTTACTGGCTCTGGCCAAGGGCGTCAGGTGGCGGATCCTGTTGGCCGCCCTGGTTGGCATGCTGGCCGTCGTCGCCGGAATCGCCCGGCTGGCCGTCGCCGCGGTCGTCATCGTCAGGATCATCCACGAGGGGGCGGAGTTCTCCACGCTCCTCTGGCCCCTGGTGGCCATGGCCGGTCTGATCTTGGCGCGGGTCGGGTTGCAGTACCTCCAAGAGGTCATCAGCCACCACACCGCCAGCGTCGTCAAGGTGGCGCTGCGGGAGAGGCTGTACAAACATTGCCTGGCTCTAGGACCCGGCTACTTCGACCAGAGCCGCACCGGTGATGTGTTGATGTCCCTTGCCGAGGGCGTGGAGCGCCTGGAAGCCTTCTTTGGCCGCTACCTGCCCCAGATGATCGTGGCGGCCCTGGCTCCGGCGCTGATATTCGCGTTCATGGCAATCATCGACCTGCGGACCGGGCTGGTCCTCTTGGCCTTCGCCCTGGTGATCCTGGTGCTGCCCAATCTGTTCCACCGGTGGACCCGCAGCAGCAGCATGGCCCGGAGGAATGCCTACGGGGCCCTGGGAGCCGACTTCCTGGACGCGGTGCAAGGGCTGCCGACGCTAAAGGCGTTCGGTCAGAGTGAGGCCCGAGGCCTGTTGTTGGCCGAGCGGGCCAGGACATTGTTCCGCGCCACCATGGGCGTGCTGGCCGCCAATAGCGCCACCAGCGCCCTGACCATTCTTGGCATCTCCGCCGGGGCCGCCGTGGCCCTGGGCTGGGGAGCTGTGCGGGTCAGCAACGGAGATTTGGAGTTACGCGCCCTGCTCATCGTGCTCATGTTGGGCGTGGAGATCTTCCGCCCCATGCGCGAGTTGGTGCAGCTATATCACGACGGCATGATCGCCATGTCCTCGGCCGAAGGCATCTTCGATATCATGGATGCCGAGGTTGAGGTCCTTGATGCCGATGCAGGCTCGTCTCCCTTGGAGTTAGCGCCTGAAGTGACCTTTGAGGGCGTCAACTACGCCTACAGCGGCGGACGCCGGCCGGCCCTCCACGACCTTTCCTTCACCCTGAACGCCGGCGAGACCCTGGGCCTGGTGGGCCCCAGCGGCGCGGGCAAATCCACCATCGTTTGGTCCATACTGCGTTTCTTCGACCCACAGAGCGGCCGCATCCTGCTGGGCGGGACCGATATCCGGGAGATACCCCTGGACCAACTGCGGGAGCAGGTGGCCGTGGTGACCCAAGACACCTACCTGTTCTACGGCACCGTGGCGGAGAACCTGCGTTTCGGCGGACCCAACGCGACCGAGGAGCAGATGGTGGCGGCGGCTAAAGCGGCCAACGCCCACGATTTCATCAGCCACCTCCCACAAGGCTACGACACCGTCGTCGGAGAGCGGGCGGTGCGGTTGTCCGGCGGGCAGAAACAGCGTGTCGCCATCGCCAGGGCGCTGCTGAAAAACGCGCCCATCTTGATATTGGATGAGGCTCTCTCCAGCGTC
>JACZYV010000145.1:0-7843 GCA_022570905.1 Chloroflexota bacterium | reverse complement strand
TTGGCTCAAGCCATTCCTCGCTGATCGCCTCTATGGTCCCGCCATCCAGTTCTACCCAAGGACTTCCTGACAAAACCGTTTAACCCGGTCACATTGAAGAGCCGAATCAGCGACTGCCTCACCAGGCACCATAGTGCCCAATCCTAGTAAATTTGCTATCCAACTCTTTGGTCAGAAGGCCCGGCCGAGACGTCCGCAGAGTCCCTGACCAACTAATCACCACCAGCACCGCCAGCCCATGTTTCAGGCCGAGTTCGACTCTAGGCCAATTTCCGCAAAAGGCTGCCGAAACCCTGGATGGGTTCGGTCCAGCCGACGCGGCGCAGGGCCAACCAGATGGTGGCCTGGTTCACTGAGATCACGGTCTTGCCTAATCTCTGCTCCAGGGGCTCCACCGCGTCCAGGCCCCGCCAGGCCGTGCCCGGTAAGAAGATGGTGTCGGCTTCATCCTTCACCACCGTTGGCACGAAGTCGATGATGGTCTGGACCGTTTCTTCCTCGATCTCCAGGGGGTTCATCGAGTCCTGCATCCACGGTTCGCCGTCGGCGCTCAGCACCTCGAACCCAGCCTCTTCAAGCAGTGGCTTGAGACGGTGGCGCAGGTGGAAATGCCGGTAGGGCCCGGCGATGCTTAGCCGCCTGGAACCCATGAATCTGAACGCCTCGATGCAGGCCCCCACGGCGGTGATGGACGGCACCCCGCTGGCCAACTGCATCTTGTCCGACATCTCTTGGTCGAACTGCAGGTAGCCTTTGTGATAGGTGCCCGAGGTGCAGGCGTAGACCAGGATGTCGGGTTTGATGTTGGAGAGTGAGCGGGCGCCCCGGCTGACATCTTCGTTCATCTTATCGGCGTCAAACCCGAACAGCGCGGTGTCCACGGTTGCCGCTTCTTCGCTGGAGATGCCGATGTGGTGGCCGGTGTTTTCAGTTGATCTGGGTTGATTGCCCCAATCTCCGTTGAACATCCGCTCGAAGTGCACGGTTACCTCGGGAGGCAGCACCCGGTAGAAGTCGGGTTCCACCACGGGGTTGGTGGCTGGCACCAACGCTGCTATGCGCTTGCTTACAGGCATGTTTGACTTCTCCCGCATGGGTTTGCCAGGGATCAAAAAAGATGAACGTCCCCGCGGGACTTAGTCGGCGGCGCTGGCGGTCTTCGCGGGCGCCGCTTCCTTAAGCTCGTAGAGGGTGGTCCGGGCCCGTATCTGCTCGTCCCAGCCCCGGAACCGCAGGTCGATCATCAGCCCGTCTGGCCCCTTGTACTTCCGGTTGACCTTGCTGCTGCCGGGACACTCGGTCCCGCCATTTTCCTCCACGGTTGCGACGGCTTCGTCCAGGTCATCGACGTAGAAGCCGATGTGGTGGATGCCCTTGACGGTGGATGGGCCTTCGCCAAGATTGGGGGCTTCGTCGGAACCCATCTTGAGGACGGCGAAATAGATGTAGCCGTCGGTTAGCCATACCCCGTCCGCGCCGGTGTCGGCGGGCGTGCGGCGGAGTTCGTCCAGGCCGAAGACGGTTTTGTACCACTCGGCGGTTTCAGCAGGGTTCTCTGTGTGCAGCGCGATGTGCTTGATCCGGTTGGCCATGGCTCCTCCCTAAACGGCTGTCGATTACCAAAAGGCGGGCGGAAGTCCGGTCGCCCGGTCCACCCGTTCTAACCGCTCGGCAATTGTACATCGCGCCGCCGCGTTGGGCCATTGGTCCGTTGGGTTTCGGGAAGCTGGGTCAGTCCTCTACAGGCGGTTTCAGGAGAGTCTTGACCACGCCAAGGGAATAACCGACTCCGAAACTGACGCCGCCGCCCAGCGCCAGTCCCCAGACGGCGCTGGCCAGAGTGAGGGGGTTGATCCCGGCCTGTTGCATCAGAACGGCCAGCCCCAGTCCGGTGACGGCGCCCACCAAAGTGCTGAATATGGAGCGTTTCCAGGCCGGGACCGGCACCCACCGGCGCCATCCCCGGGGCCTGCGCCGGGCAACCTGGACCTTGGCTTTCAGCTTGGCGTTAAGTCCGTTGGCCGCCAGCGGGGCGCTGGCCAGAGCTCCGGCTCCGGCAACCACCGAGACGCCGGTGGCGACGAGGGCCGTGGTGCCGCCAAAACCGCTGATATTCAACTTGAACGGTATGGTGCAGAGTTCGATCGGTCCGCTGAACAGAGTGCCTTCAATCTCGAAGATGCCCCGGGCGTGGGTAGAGAAGTCCGCCACGTTTATCGTGGTCACCCCCGAGGTGAACTGCAGGTCCTTGCCGGCAAGTTCCGTGCCCAGCCCTTGGACTCCCCAGTGCAAGGAGGCGTCCGCCGGCATGCCGATGCCGCGGATGGTGAGAACGGCTTGGGGGTCAACCTCGAGGGTCTCATCACTCTGGGCGGGGAGAGTAAAGGCCGGCGGTTGGCCGCCTTCGATGATGATTTCAGGCCCGCCGCAGTCGATGTTGTGCGGTCCGTCATGGGCGTACGCCGGGGACGCGATCAGCCACAGGACGGACATCAGCAACAGAGTTGCCACGGCGAATTGAGCGCCGGCTCTTCTGGTATTCAAAGCTGGTCCCAGGGTGGGTCCTCCGTCAAACGTTCTTGACGGCTATCTTATACGAAGTTGTCCGTTCCGGGCAGGGCGACGGGGTGACGGAAAAGAAGAAAAGCAGGAAGACAAAAACCGGGGCCGAGGGAGGACTATGCTAGTCCTCAGGCGGGGCGTCTTCTAGCCAGTCCTCGCCAACCAGGACTGGGCCAATCCCATCCATGCGGACGAAATAGGCGGGCAACAGGTACTTGTCGGTACTCAAGCCGGATCCGTAAACCAGGCCCGACGCTTCCACGATTCCGATCATTCCCATGACGCTTTCGTCCGGTACAACTCTTCCGGAATTTTCCATCTCGGCGGCTTCCCGTACTCGAACACGCTGGGTCGATTGATATTTTGGTGAGTCCACTTTACCTCTTGCGCCGCCATGTCATACGGCCGTTCTGCGTTGTTTGTTTCCCTTGGCGTAAACCAGGTGAAAGCCTCAGGCTTCCTCCAGCCATTCTTCATAGATCAAGACCGGGGGGAGTTCTCCGATCCGGATGTAGTAGGCAGGAGTCATGGAGTCGCCTGTTGCCGATGCCGCGCCGTTGATCAGACCGGCGATCTCCACGGTAGCGGTCTTCCCCATGATCAACGTGCCCGGGGGCCGGGAGCCCAACGTTTCGTGCCGGCCGGGGGTCCTGACCTTGACCAGGTCCATGGGGTGAAACTTGGGCCTTTTCAATTAGCGAAAACTCCGAAGTCCACGGATTGCAAGATTCACAGGCAACACAGCCTTAGCTGCTCGCCGCGCCGAGCTCGCGCCCACATCACCTCCTCCAAGGAGATATGGACCCAAGTATCAGACGTCCTATATACCTGGATATCATTCCCAGCCTGCTAAAGCAATGGCAACCGGATAGCGGACAGATGGCAAGCAACGGAGTGGACGGTCAATAGGTGATGAGGTCTGGGGTCGAACCTGTGAATTAACACATCTGTTACACCGGCCGGTTCGGCATAAGTGACCGACGTCACGCCGTTTCAGAGCGGCGAATCACAGACCTATCCGTCATACCGCCGGATAATTGGAACAACGTTGAATCGATCTGGTCGATACCCCGGTCGTTGAGGCCTGGGGGAATCGGCCGGGCGGCGAAACATTCGTCAAAGCTCGTGGAGACATCAAAACCAAATTACCGATCGTCGTCCTGGTCCTAGTGTGGGTTGTGGGGTTGCTGGTTTTTTCGCCGCTGAGCAGGGGTTCCAGCTCGGCGGATCTAGGTAGGGCGGTCGAGCCCAGCGTATTTCTAGCGGAGATAGAGGATGAGGTATGTGTTTCCCGGTCCCCGGTCCACACTTCATCCTCTCTCACGGCCGTCAGCGCCGACATGGAACATGGAGACAACCTGCCCAGTGTATTTTTAGTCATGCTGGAGGACGGGGTTTGCGCGTCCCTGTCCCCGATCTCCACATCTACTCGTGTCCCTGCCCAAGCTGACAGGGAAGAATTTGACTCGATCGACCGCAAAACGGCCGCTCTCGGAGCGGAGATTGGGGTCTGGTACGTTCAGCAATAACTGGGCCGATTACGTCAAATCACTCTGATCCGGCGTCATGTGCGCCCTCTAGGAGAACAAACCCGATGCTCGATGCCCTGAGGAATCCCTTGGGTAGAACGTCACGAGACCCAAGGGGATTCACCTTGATTGAATTGCTGGTCGTCGTGGGCATCATCGTCGCATTGGCCGCAGTCGTCGTTCCGCAGATCGTCCGGTTCTCGGACCGCGGCGATCAAGGCGCCTCCAGAGCTGAATGGGACGCCATTCAGGGCGCCATCGAGACCTTGATGTCTGACCAAGGATTAACCACCGTAACCGCCGGAGGGTCCGCGGCATTTATCACAAACAGCTTTGACCTCGACGCGGGATCAGGCGTCAAGAACCTGGCCAACTACATGCGCGACGTTACCACCGCCTACTGCTACACGTGGGACGCTTCAGGCCAACTGTTGACGCAGGTGGCCGCCACCGGTAGTCCCGCGGCCTGCCCCTGACCACATGATCTTTTGGGCTATGGGCGGGGATGCGCAAGCCGGGCCGGTATGACCGCTACTCGCCACGGAGGACCGACGCGAAAAACCACCGCATAACTGGGAGAAGGGAGTTGATGCGGTGGTCTCTCACATTAGACCGGTTGAAGCGCCGGCACATCTATGGATGAGCAAGGATGTAGGACTTCAACCGCTCCAGTATCAGCAGAGCAATCAGGCAAGAAAAGACCTAAATGGGCCATCATGATGACCATTTAGGGCCACCTTCCTGAATTATCTTAATGGCCTCCCCCTGATCGTCTTGGTAGTCCAAGAAGGCGATCGCCTGCACCATGATGTTCGTGGTCGCGGTCTTCGCGGTCTTGGAATTCGCCGTAGTGGTCTAGCGCTGATACAATCCCGGGATGGTTACCACGTTGGGTATAGTGGGCTGGTTCTCTAAGGCCATTGTGTCCGGGATAGTCGTCCTGTACTTCGCCACCAAGGCCATTGTGTACGGGATAGTCGTCCTGTACTTCGCCACCTTTTGGATCTTGCCCGCGTCCTTTACATTAGTCGCGCTCGGCGAATCGCGCGATCTCTACGGCTCTGACATAAGCCGGGTAATAACTCCATCCGTCTGGGTATTGCTGGTCGTCTACGCCGCCCTGGCTCTCGCCGGTCTCCGGGGCCTTGGTCCAGGCCGTGTTGTGGGCGCCTTACCGGCTCCTTTCGCATTGGTGGCCGTGTTGTTGGCTCCGATAGGAGTGATCGTCATCCTCCGCGAGTTGCTCTTGCTCGCGACGACCCCCTAGGATCCGAACGGCTCGATTCGATCGCAATAGGGGGAAAATTGCACGTAAGAGTGGCAACTGTTCAAATTCAGCCAGGAAAGATGCAGGAGGCCATCGATATTTACAATAATTCGGTGGTTCCGGCCGCCAAGACCCAGAAAGGATTTCAAGGAGCCTACTTGATGACGGATGCAGGCAGCGGCAAAGCCCTCTCCATCACTGTCTGGGAATCGGAAGCGGATATGCAGGCAGGCGAATCCAGCGGCGGGTACTACCAAGAACAGATCGCGAAGTTTGGCGGTCTTATGGCCGGGCCTCCAATCTTGGACCATTATGAATTGAGCGTCGAGACCTCAGCCTAACGCGCAGTTAGATGGTGGTCTTGCGGCCGCCTGGGTACAAACGCAATCTCCTTGCCTAAAACTCCAGCGCAACAATTGCCGGGGGGCGGAGCGGCGCCGATGAACATAGTCGTATGGATGTTAATCGCGTTTGGGATCGGATTTTCGCTGGGAATCGCCATCGACCGCGTGGGTCTGTGGGTCCGAAACCTAACCCAGCGGTCCGGAGGGGGTCAGGCGCCATCCCAGAAGCCGACCGATAGTGATTCGGAACCTTTTCTGCCGCCGTTCCCACGCCTTCGGCCGCCACCCCGATGATGGGGCGCAGATGCGCGCGGTACCCAAGTTTTCCGCTTGTGGCGAAGTAATATCCGCGCAGCCTGGGTAGCTAATTCATCGAGGGGAGCAATGTTCGTCGTTATCTATCAGTGGAAGCTGAAAAACGGTAGGGAGCCGGAATTCAGGGAAGCGTGGCGGCAAGCACCCTAGACTGGACTCTCCCGGTTATCTTTTCTGAGCCGCCTCGTTGAATATGGACTGGGCAGTCCGCATATTAGCCTCGCCAAAAGCGATCTCATTTGTCAACTGATCGACGATTGCGGCACGGTCCGCATCCGATTCTCCGGAAAACTCGGAGAGCAATCTCCCTGCCAGCTTGTAGAAGTCCGTTGCAAGCACGAAACTGTCGTGAAATTCTTGCAGTTCGGCGGGGGGGTGCAGGTTCCTCACCGCCAGCGTTATTGAATCCATCTCAATACCCAACGCCTGCAACGAAGACCGCACTTCGGAGTTGTCGGCGGAGCCAGCCTCCAGCAGTCCGTGGGCCTGGGCTAGTTTTTCATCCACCTGCTCTTGCCAGGTATCGATCTGGCTTCGGTACGCGTCCCAAGAAAGGCCATCGCCCGATGAACTTGAGCCTCCACAAGATATGATCACGACCATGATCAGAGAGGCCAAAGAGATTAACAGCTTCATTCTTGTTTAGGCCGTTTGTGAGTAGATTTCTTACAGCTGCCTGCCGAAAAGCAATGGCAAACTGAAAATACTTTTATTTACGCACGAAGAATGGTGGCACCGACTGGGTTCGAACCAGTGACCTAGCGCTTATGAAGCCCGTAAATCCATCGGTCGCCACGACTAACCAGGCGATTATAGATGAATTTGTAGCCTACAAAAAGGCCACCAAGGGACTAACGCCGAGGGGCGAGGAATGGCTAAGAGACATGACGGGCAGATTCCTGAAGCAACTAGGCATGAGTGTCACTGATGTAGGACCACATCAAATCGTCGTATTCTTGGCACCATACAGTGACCGGCCTTTCCAACGGCACGGTCTCTACCGAGCCCTCAAGAGCCTCTATAGGTGGCTGAAGAAGATGCGCCTTTTCCTTCACCGCACCACGACTGACTGACCATCTGATCGATGAAATTTAAATCGGACTCTTTCGAATCCACGATGCCGCATTATACAATAGCGGTTAGTCGTACGGGCGGGCGGATACCGGCTCGGAGAACGAACCGAATCGCCGCGGGTGCGTACCCGACGTGCCGGATTGGATTAAGACGATGGACTATGAAGAAATAAGAGCACTCGTACATTCTGCTCTAAAGGGTATGCAGATCCGTCTCGAAGCCGACCCGTCATATGAGAATCAGATGGCTAGCGATATGCAACGGAATACCATTTTCAGCCTCGTGGAGAATGCGGCAAAGAAAGAGGGGCGAATTCAACCGACTGAATCGTTGGGTCAAATCGATAGTGGATTTGTATCACAAGCTTTATGGGAATTGGTAATTCAGGGCATTTTGATGCCGGTGAATGCCGCAGGGACGTCAGGCTGGCCTTTTGTTTCCTTCACCGAGTTTGGGAAAGAAGCCATCCTTCAAGAAGGGGAGTACACACCGTATGACCCTTCCGGATACATGAAGCGGCTTAGGGAAGAGGTGGTTAATCTAGACGGCGTCGTTGATTTCTACGTCGTCGAGGCTCTAGGGAGTTTCAGAGCGAGTCGATACACCGCATCTACAGTCATGCTCGGGGTCTCTTCGGAGAGGCTTTTCGATTTGCTTGGGGGTGAATGTGCTGAGGCTGACTGTAAAGTTTGCGATTATGATGTTCTTGATCTAGATCACATCAATGACAACGGTTGTTGGGAAAAAACAAA
>JACZYV010000144.1:0-7921 GCA_022570905.1 Chloroflexota bacterium | reverse complement strand
ATCGAGGAAGGGGAAGCGAGAGGTTGAAAACCTCCCGCTCCCCGTTGGTTTATCGGACCGCTAAGCGTGTCTTGAACACCGGAACATCCACATTTCAGTAAGAGGTGCCGGTCCCTTCCGGAACCTCGCCGCCCACTCCTGGGGGAAGTTGTTCCTGCCCGGGGATCTGCTGGCCGTTATGACGTTGGCCAAACTTGGAGCGAAGTTCGCCCCGGCCGGGAAATTCTTGGCCTTCGAAGCGCTGCTCGAACCTGGAGCGGAGCTCTCCCTGGCCGGGGAAGTCCTGGCCTTCGAAGCGCTGCTCGAACCTGGAGCGGAGCTCTCCCTGGCCGGGGAATTCCTGACCTCCAAAGCGTTGCTCGAACCTGGAGCGGAGTTCGCCCTGGCCGGGGAATTCTTGGCCTCCGAACCGCTGTCCGAAGCTCTGGCGCGGTCCGCCGTCCTCACCGTCACCGCCGCCGCCAAACCCAAACAGCCGGTGGCCGTTGCGGTGCAGGTTCGGGCCCTCTGGGCGGGCTTCGTACCACTCAAGGTAGGCGTCTGCTTGGTCTTGAGTCAGGACACCCGCCTCCACCATGTGGTCCAGGCGATGCTCAAGGCGCTCCAACCGAACTTCTTGGGTGGCCAGCTGCAAGGCGTCTTGAACGGTCTGCGCGTCCTCGATTCCAAGAATCTCGGCCACTTTGGCGGCCACCGTTTCCTTGGGGGACACATTCTCCCCGTCCTCGTCGTGGGCTAGGACTGATGCGCCCGTTAGCCCGGCTGCCAGTATTCCTGTAACCAGGGGTAGCATTAGCCATTTGCGTTTCATCTCACGGTCTCCTAAGTGTTTTTCTGGTTGATATGCGCCGCGACGTTGCATGTTTCTACTCTACCGTCAAACTTTTAAGAAAATTTGAAGGTGCAAAAACTGGGTTGTTGCCCGATTTCAGGCACGGAATACGCAAAAAAGAGCACAAGCCGTTCAGCAAAAGCAAAGTTCCACGCCAAATTTCCCCACATCTTTGGGTCACCTGATTGGAAAAGAAAGAACCGCCATTGGCGACCAATGGCGGTTTGAGTGGCGGGGTTGAAGCCTGGGGACTGGATGCTTACGAAGCGCCGGGCAGTTCCGGCTCTGGTTTTATGACAATACCAGCGGAGCCGGGCGATGCGTTGGCCTCCGACAGTTCCGCGAATTTTCGATTGAGAGACCTGACTTCCCGGACCTTGTTCTCCAAAGCTTTTGACTGATGCACCAGAAGCTCCTCGAGGTGTTGCTGGTGGCCGAATTTTTCCAGATATTCGCTCTGCTTCTCCAGGGCCTCATTCACGGCCTCGATGAGTTTAGCCTTGTCCACCGGTTTTACCAGGTAATCGAGGGCTCCCCCCTTGATCTGGGAAACGGCGACGTCTATCCGGTCTTCCGCACTCACGAATAGAACGGCGGTCCGGGGAAACTTTTCCTTGACCTCTGTAAATAGGTCCAGCCCGGACATATCCGGCATCATGACATCGACCACCGCCAGATCGATCTCTTCAGCGGCAAGCACTGCTAAAGCGGCTTGCCCGCTGGAAGCGGTGAAACAGACGAACCCGGCGCCTTCCAGATTCTCCCGATGGAGTTCCCGAAGGTCCTCTTCATCATCGACGACCAAGATTTTTCGGTCTCTGATTCCTGATCCAGCCATCGTAGATTTATGTTCCCCGCCAAGCAAACTGCAAATATCTCAAAGCCAATCTTATTGTATCGGACGGGGTGGTTCTATACCGTTGGATTCAGTTTGACGGAACTGTTCTGTCGCCTATTGAAGTGAGTATCCAAGTTCAGACATCTTCGCTCATCGATTGGTTAATATCAAATATGGCTTGAACGATTCCCGTCTGTGGATTCCAAGTCTATCTCCACTGTCAGCCGGGGAGCCCCTGGCGGATCACCTGGGCAACATCCCGGTCTTGGTTGGTGTACGAGACGCCAAGATCACCCTGTACGGCATTACCCAGGAATTTGCCGTATTGGGCCCACAGAGGGTCGTCAAGACCGTAGCGGTGGTTCAAGTTGGCCACCACCTGGGGCGGGAGTTTCTTGTTCTCATCCCAGGGGCCGCCCGGCACCGCATGCATCAACACGAAGGTGATGGTGCCGATGCCAAGCAACACGGGAAAAATCCAAAATAGGCGCTGGGCAGTGTAACGCAACATAGCCATCGCCCCTATTTAGCCTCAGCCTGGGGACCAACCCCCTCAAAGGCCAAGGCTATGGGCTCAGATAGACCTCAGCCAGCCTGGTGTCGCCTGGAATCTCCCCGTCGATGCCGGTCAAGGTGAGTCCGCGAACACGCGGGCTCTTCAGGTAGTAGCGTTCCACGTACATGAAGGGAACGATTGGGGCGTCCGCGATCATGACCTGGTGGGCCTGGCTCCAGAGGCCTACTCTAGTTTTCTGGTCCAACTCGGTTGCGGCCAACCCCGCCAGGCGGTCGAACTCGTCGCTGGCGTAACCGGTGATGTCCAGAAATGAATCGGACGCGAAAAGGCTGGCCAGGAAATTTTCGGGGTCCGGATAGTCGGCGGTCCAAGCCAGGAGCGTGATCTCGAACTGCCGTCCCCCGATCACCTGGCCCCCGTAGGACGGTGGGTCCAACGGATCTAGGCTCATTTCGATCCCCAGGTTCCCCGACAACTGTAGTTGCAAGAACTGGGCCATCAGGCCCTGGTCACCGGCGTCCACGTAGGTCAATGTGATCTCCGGGAACCCCTCTCCTCCGGGATAGCCGGCATCAGCCAACAGCGCCTTGGCCTTCTTGGCGTCAAATTGGTATTCGTTACCAACGCTGGGGTCGTATCCGGGTAGACCGGGCGGCAGCCAGCCCGTGGCCGATTCACCCACTCCGTTCTTGACCTTTTCGGTCCAGGCGTCCCGGTCGATACCGGTGGCGATGGCCCGCCGGACCATGGGGTCGTCCAAAGGCTCAACCGTCGTGTTCAGGAACAGGGCCAGGCTGGAAAGCTGGGAAGACGGCAACACCTGCCCCCCCAATGTAGCGTCCGCCAATATCGCGGCCTCAGTGCCCGGCGGGATCCGGGCGATGTCCAGATCCCCGGCTTTGTAGGCCACCAATTCAGCATTGACGTCGGTGATCATCGAGAGCCGGATACGCGCTTGCTTGGGCGCTGGGCCCCAGTAGGTGGGGTTCGCCTCCAGGGTGATGTGGTCTTGGTGGACCCACTCGGACAGGATGTATGGGCCGTTGCCCACGTAATTTCCCGCCTCCGTCCAGGCAGTGCCGTATTCCTCGATTACGTCCTGCCGCACGGGCGACGCTGCCACAAGGGCCATTTTCTGGAGAAACGTGGGGTTGGGGGCGGTCAGATTGACGACCAGCGTATCGTCGGATGTAGCCGAGATACCAAGGGCCTCCCGCAGGCGGGCTTTGGCTGCCGGTTCAGCCTCCGCCGCCATCAGATATTCTTCTCCGCCTTGGATGGCGGAGAAGAATGATGAGTATGGTGCGGCGAGATCGGGGGAGAGGGCCCTCTTGAAGGTATATTCAAAATCCCTGGCCGTCAGTGGCTGGCCATCGCTCCATATGAGCCCCTGCCTAAGCTTGAAAGTATAGGTTAGGCCATCTAACGTGATGCCCCCGTTCTCAACGGTCGGGACGACGGCGGCCACCAGCGGAGTCAGATTCAAACGTTTATCGAACCCAAGGAGGCCCTCGGAAAGCTGCCTCAGGACGGAAAACTCCAACAAGGAACTGGCTAACTGCGGGTCCAGGGTGCTGGGCTCTCCACCCAAGTTCACCCGCAACAGACTGCCAGAACCTGTCGGAGGTTTGGTGGTCGTCGGAGCGGTGGTGGCCGGAGCTGTGGCGTCCGGAACGACGGAGGCTGGAATGGCTGTGGCGTCTCCGCCACAGGCTAGCACCAATAGCAGGGCCAAGAATCCGGCGAAGGAGCCTAAGTGTTTAAAGGAAACCATTGATCCCACATCCCTGGAATCGCCGACCGGATATGAGGCCCACTCGGTTTCTTCCCTGTCGGTTCGTCCCGCTTACCCGGCCCGCTCTCGTAGTTCCTAAAATCGGGCGTCCCCGATTTCAATATTGGTGGCGGCGATTGTCATCAACGAACACGATGCAATCTCGAAAGTTCAATCCCAGGTGCCGTTTCGTCTAGACTATCGCGAATTCGATCGTTATTTGCAACAAGAAACGGTTGCGGCGTTTGGGCAACCTGTGGCTGTGTACCCGCCCGCCACCCTCAAACGAAGCCTCCGGAAGCCGGCGGAAACTTTGAGATTTGGGCGAATGGAAAAGGGATGAACCGGAGGGGTCCGGAGAAGGGCGCCGGTAAAGACCGGGAGGGTCTACGCGGTTGGCCGACGGTAGCGGTAACCAAATCCCCGTACCGTCTCGATGAGTGCGGGAACTTCATGGTTACGCTCAATCTTTCGGCGGAGGTACCCCACGTAAAGGCGCACCACCTCCAAAGAACCGACGTATTCACTGCCCCAGACCTGGTCCAGTAACTGGTCTTGGCTCAACACCTGGTTCGCACTTCTGGTCAGCGCCGCCAACAGACGAAACTCGGTGGGGCTCAAGGCGATCGGCTCACCGCGGACGAAGACCTCATGCTTTTGGAAATCAATTGCGATTTCAAGGTCGGAATAGCCCGTGGTTTCAGCCTCTTCCGCGGATGAGCTTGCCCGTCTGAGAGCCACCTCGATCCGGGCCAGCAATTCCTCGCCCGAGAAAGGCTTGGTGATGTAATCATCGGCCCCGGACCTCAAGCCGCGAAGCTTGTCTCGTTCCTGAGTCGCGGCAGTGAGAATCAGTACGGGAACTTCAGACACTTCTCTGAGACGTTCCAACACCTGCCAGCCATCCATGACTGGCATGGCGATGTCGAGAACAACTAGGTCAGGCCGGTCTCCGTAGAAACGGCGCAGACCGTCTTTACCGTCGAACGCGACAGTCGTTTCGTAGCCGGCCCTTGTTAGGCGGGCGACCACAACGGTTCTTATATCTTCATCATCCTCGATCACGAGGATTTTTTTCGGTTGATCGGAGGCCATCTTCCACCCCAATTCGCAACGAATTATAGCAAAATCAACCTTCTTTAGTCTCGG
Organism: Chloroflexota bacterium; assembly: GCA_022570905.1. Taxonomy (GTDB): domain Bacteria; phylum Chloroflexota; class Dehalococcoidia; order Lucifugimonadales; family UBA3495; genus UBA9611. The sequence continues at coordinate 2,811 of JACZYV010000144.1, read as the reverse complement.
TCCCAGTAATGTTCACTGCTGAAAATGACCCCAGCCGCACAGATCGTGACCGTACCGGCGGCCCGCATCACTCCAAGGTCTCGGACGATGATGTGTTCTTCCATCTCTCCCTCTCCCGGCTCACGACTTTGCCCAGATGCTCGGCCAACCGGTACTTGGCTACCGGGTTAACGCTGGTCTAACCAGCGGTCAACACGAAACTCACACTAAAATCACGTCCAGCGCCCTTAGATTGGAACCGTGTGGCGGTGTCTCGACCTACTTGGGGCCTATTGCTCAATGGGACCTATGACCGGTAAATGGTTGAGACACTGGTCAAAAACTAATCCGATTAACTACCCATCATCCCATCCCGCACGGGGCGTGGCGACGGCTGCGCCCCATTTATTTGGCCGGCGGTCAGCCGCAATCCGCTGACGATTCAACCGCGTTCCACCTCTGGCCGCCTTTGTTATACTTGTGGCCAATTCCAGCCGGGCCGTGTTCCGATGGCCCAGCGCTGGCATTCTTGGCTATTTAAGGATGAGCATGGACGTCGGTTTATATATCCGGGATTACATCGACGACCCCACCAGGCCGCTGTACGAACAGATAGAGGAGGCGGCCGAGATATTCCGCCAGGCCAGGGGAATGGGGTTCACCGCTATCTATATGCCTCAGCATTTCCTCGGCCATCCCACCATTTGGCCCCAACCCATGGCGATCCTTTCCCGCTTGGCGCCCGACGCCGAAGGGCTGCGCCTGATGACTGGCATCCTTCTTCTGACCTACCACAACCCGGTGGACATCGCCGAGCAGGTGGCGACCCTGGACCAGATCAGCAACGGCCGGTTCACGTTGGGAGTCGGCTTGGGTTACGTGGAGAAAGAGCTGGAGGCCTTCGGGACCAACCGCGCGGAACGGGTGAGCCGGCTGGAGGAATCCATCTCCCTGATGAAACAATTGTGGACGGGGGAAGAGGTCAACCATGAGGGCCGGCACTGGACCGTCCGCGGCGGCCGGTTGGGAATCACGCCCGTCCAGAAACCCCATCCTCCCATCTGGCTGGCGGCGCAGAGCCGCGGAGCGGTGCGCCGGGCGGCGGCCATCGCCGACGCCTGCCTCCTGGGCCCACAGCCAAACTGGGAAGACATCGACAAACTGTCCGCGATGTATTGGGAAGCCATCGCGGAGCAGCCGGGAAAAACAGGGCGCCTGACGGCCAACCGGTCCATCTCAGTGGCGCGGGACCGGGAGACCGCGGTCTCTGAAGCCATCGCCGCGGGCGAGGCCAAAGCGGGTTTGTACACGAAATTCAACATGCAGGAATCCACCACCGTTGACTTCGGTCTGGGAGGCTCGCGGGACCTGGCCAACTGGGCGATCGTTGGAAACCCGCAAGACTGCGCCGAGACCATCGCCCGTTGTCACGAGGAGAACGGCTTGGACCACATCGGGTTGGGCGCCTTGAACCTGCCCAAGGGAAAGTCGGCCCGGTTGGAATACCTCCAGTTGATCTCTGAGGAACTACTGCCCCTATTGCCCTGACTCTGGAGAACCGGAACACGCCGGAATGAGGAGGACTGATGCCGCAGCAGAATGGCCCCGCTACCGGGCGGCCCACCCGCCTGGACCCAGCCACGGTCTACGACCCTTACCCAAGATACGAGCAACTGCGCTCCGAAGACCCAGTACATTGGAATGAGGGCATCCAAGCCTGGGTCCTCACGGGCTATCAGGATGTTCTGGATGCTTTGCGTGACCCCCGTCTCTCCGCGGAAAGAATCTCCGCGCTCATGCGGTTGGCCGGCAGCGGCGAGGGGCTCGAGGCGCTGGAGCAGACCTTTCTGGGCATGATGCTCTTTGCGGACCCTCCCGACCACACCCGCCTGCGCTCTCTGGCGAATAAAGCCTTCACACCCGGGGTGCTGGAGGGAATGCGCTCTCAGATACAGAACACTGTCGACCGCCTGCTGGACGATGTTCAAGAACAAGGCGGAATGGAAGTGATCTCCGAACTGGCCTATCCACTGCCCGCCATGGTCATATCCGAGATATTGGGCGTGGCGGACGGAGACATGGACCGGTTCAAAAAATGGTCCAACGACATAGCCGCATTTCTGGGGAACATCCGCGAAGCCAGGGAGAACGTTGGGCCGGCGCAACAAAGCGTGGCCGAGTTGACCGAATTCCTCCGGGAGATCGTCGCCCAGCGGAGGAAGGAGCCCAAAGACGACCTCCTCAGCGCGCTGGTGACGGCGGAGGACCAGGGCGATTCATTCAGCGAAGACGAACTCTATTCCATGTGCGTCCTGCTGATCTTCGCCGGGCATGAAACGACCACCAACCTTATCGGCAACGGTATATTGGCCCTGCTTCGCCACCCGGCCCAACTTGAGAAATTACGCGATCAACCCTCGCTCATCGAATCGGCCGTGGAGGAGATTCTCCGTTACGACGGCCCGGTCCAGACCACTTCCCGGACCGCGCTGGAGGACCTGCGGATCGGGGACAAGCAGATCGCCAAGGGCGACCGCATCTCTCTAACCCTGGGTGCGGCCAACCGGGACCCGGCGCAATTCAAAGACCCCGACCGGTTCGACATCGAGCGGTCCGAAGGGCGTCACATGGGGTTCGGGTTCGGCATCCACTTCTGCCTGGGGGCGGCGTTGGCCCGAATGGAAGGGCAAGCGGCCATCAACTCGGTGTTGCGGCGGATGCCGGAGTTGCGTTTGGTTGAACAGGAATCGGAATGGCGGAACAACCCGGTGTTGCGTGGTCTCAAGGCCCTTCCCGTCACGTTCTAACCGGAGAGGGTTCGGCCGGCGCGCA
>JACZYV010000143.1:0-7946 GCA_022570905.1 Chloroflexota bacterium | reverse complement strand
ACAGGACCCTACCGCGGCTACAGGGCCGGCGATCTGGTTGGCTTTGCCATGGGCGGTTATATGTACGTAACCGGTTGGCCCCACACCCCGCCCAATAAACTCTGGGGCCTCCAGGCCTTTCACACCACCTCCAACCGTGCGTTCATCGGTATCCTCATCGCCCTGTACCACCGTCTGGCCACCGGGCAGGGACAGCATGTGGATGTTTCCATGCAGGAAGCCGTGGCCACCACCACCGAGCATGTGAACACCACCTACAACTACACCGGGGAGAACGCCCTGCGCTGCGGCTTCCGCCACGGCGGCCAGTTCGTGGCGACCTGGCAGTGCCGCGACGGCTACGTGAGCATCACCACCAACACTCAGAAAGCGTGGGACGACCTGCGGGCCTGGATGGACGAAGATGGCATGGCCGGCGACCTGATGAACGAGAGATACGGCGACCGGTTCATCCTCCGCGGGGAACACTCATCCCACATCGAGGAGCTGATCGAGGCTTGGACGCTGACCCATACCCGCCAGGAGATCACCGAGCGCGGGCAGGCCAATCACCATCCCTGGGGCCCGGTGACGGTCGCCGCCGAACTGCTGGACAACGAACAGCTCTGGGACCGGGGGTTCTACCAAGAAGTGGCTGACCAGGAAAGCGGTCTACAGATGGTGTACCCAGGCGCTCCCTACAAGCTGTCCGAGTCCGGATGGCGGTTCGTCTCGCCGGCCCCGCAAGTTGGCCAACACAACGTCCAGGTCTACTGCGATGAACTGGGGCTGTCGCCAGAGGAACTCCAGGACCTGATCGCGTCGGGGATTATCTGAGATGGCTGACTCCGGCGCGTTAGCGTTACAGGGCATCCGGGTCTTGGACTTCACCTGGATCCATGCCGGTCCCTCGGCCACCCGGATACTCTCCGATCAGGGGGCCCAGGTGATCAAGGTGGAGTCCAACCAGGCCCTCTCGGTGGTGGGCGGGCCGGCGTCCAACACGGCCCGGGGGCTGGGACAGCGTCACAACTGGAACGCCGGAAAGCTGTCCATCTCGTTGAATATGAAGACCGGCGCCGGGAAGGAGCTGGCCCGGCGGCTGGTGGCCGTCTCCGACGTGGTGGCGGAGAATTTCAGCGGCCGGGTGATGCCGGGTTGGGGCCTGGACTTCGAGAGCATCCGCAAGATCCGGCCCGACATCATCATGCTGAGCATGTCGGGGTTCGGGCGCACCGGGCCCTGGAAGGACCGGGTCAGTTACGGCCAGACACTCCAAGCCTGGTCCGGGTTCACCGACCTGACCGGGTTCCCCGGCGAGAAGCCCAGCGGACCGGCCAGCGCTTATAGCGACGCAGTGGCGGGCATGGCCGGGGCCCAGGCGGTCTTGTTGGCGCTGATCCAACGGGCCCGGACGGGCCGGGGCCAATGGATCGACTTATCTCAGATGGAGGCCATGTCTGCGTTGTTGGGGCCTCTGGTCCTGGAGTTAAGCGCCAACAGATCCGATGTCCAGCGGACGGGCAACCGGTTGGCCCACGGCGGCGGCGCTCCTCACGGGGCCTACCGCTGCCTGGGAGATGACCGCTGGTTGGCCATCACCGTGTTTACCGATGATGAGTGGGACGCATTTACCGCCGCCATCGGTTCTCCCGGTTGGGCGTCGGACCAGCGTTTCGCCAACGCCGAGTCCCGGCTAATCCACGCCGACGCCCTGGACAAGATGGTTGAGTCTTGGACGGTGGAACAGAACGCCGAAGAAGCGATGCACCTTCTGCAGGCCGCTGGAGTTGCCGCCGGGGTGGTGCAGACCGGCGAGGACCTGGCCGAGAACGACCCGCATCTGCGGGAACGGGGGCTTTTCCAAAAAGTCCCAGACGCCGCCGGGGTGCTGCGGACCATCGAACGAGCGCCATACAAGTTGTCCCGCACGCCGGGGAGCGTGACCAGGGGCGCCCCGGAGTTCGGCGCGGACCAGGACTTTGTGCTGAGCGAGATACTGGGGGTCGATGATGATGAGTTGGCGGAGATGGCCATCGCCGGGGCTTTTGACTGACCCGCACGGCAATTGTCAAAGAAGGGGCCAAGACCCATAATACGCCTGGATTTCCCAGTCTCGATCTTGCCTGGGAACACCAAGGCCAAGGAGAAAGCATGGAGACCAGGCTTAGAGGAAAATACGCCATCGTTGGGATCGGCGAGACCGAGTACAGCCGCGGCTCCGGCCGCACTACCAGGGCCATGGGCGCAATGGCCATCCGGCGGGCCATGGACGACGCGGGTCTGGACTCCCAAGCGGTGGACGGGATGCTCAGCTACCACGGCGGGGATTCCACGCCGTCAACGTCCATCATGTATGACCTGGGCCTCAGACCCAACTTCTACATGGACTGCTCCGGCGGCGGTTCCAGCACCGAGGCCCTGATCGGCCTGGCCATGGGCGCCATCGAAGCCGGCATGTGCGACACCGTGGCCATTTTCCGGTCCATGAACGGCTACTCCAGTATTCGTATCGGCGGCACCGGCGCCAGGGCCGCATCGGCCATCTCCGGCCTGGACCTGATGAAGCGCCCCTACGGCCTGATCAGCGCCGTCCAGAACTTCGCTTTCAACTTCACCAAGCACATGTCGGAATACGGGGTGAAGAGCGAAGACCTGGCCCACATCAAGGTGGCCCACAGCAACCATGCCAGCAACAACCCCAAGGCGCTGATGAAACAGCGGGTGACGGTGCAAGACGTGATGGACTCCCGCTGGATCATCCGTCCCGTGGCCCATCTTCTGGACTGCTGCTTGGAGACCGACAACGCCACCTGCGTGATCGTCACTTCCGCCGAGCGGGCCCGCAACCTGCGTCAGACTCCGGTCCATATCCTTGGCGCCCAGGGCCGGGGCACCAAACCCGGCGGAGATTTCCACGTCCAGCACGGCAACCTGGGCCGTGTGGCGGGCCACTACGTCGGCCCCCGCATATTTGAGTTGGCGGGGGTCAAGCATGAAGACATCGACGTCACCGGCTGCTACGACGCGTTCACCTACACCGTTCTGCTCCAATTGGAGGACTACGGCTGGTGCAAAAAGGGCGAGGGCAAGGACTACGTGCGGAGCGGCGTCATCAACCTGGGTGGCAAGGTCCCCAACAACACCAGCGGAGGTCACCTCTGCGAGGCTTACACCCACGGCATGAACATGGTCATCGAGAACGTGCGCCAGCTGCGGGGCACCGTCGATGACTACTGTCCCAATGCCGCCGCCGGCGAGCACACCTATGACTACTCCGAGGGGGGCTGCCGGCAGGTCAAGGACGCCGAGATCAGTATGAATATGGGATGGGGCACCCCGGCCGTGGGCAGCGCCCTGATCATGAGGAGATAGTAGACATGGCTGTGTATGAATATAGAGGCCAACGTCTGGACATCCCCGACAACGACAGCGAGTACCGCGGCTACTTCGAGGCCGCCGGTGAACATAGGCTGGTGGTCAAGAAGTGCCGCGCCTGCAGCTTGCTGCGCGGGGAGCCGGGACCGGGCTGCCCGTGGTGCCCTTCCCTGGAATGGGATTGGGTTGAGGTGAGCGGCAAGGGTACCATCTACAGCTATCAGATCGTTGCGCATACCGTCATACCCGCATTCCGTGACATGGCGCCCTTTGCCATCGTGCTGGTGGAATTGGACGAACAGAGCGGCCAACCCACGCCCGAGGACGGTCTCCGCATCGCCGCCAATCTGGTTGATGGCGATCTGAAGCCGGAAAAAGAGGAGAACGTGGCCATCGGCGTGCGGGTCGAGGTGATCTTCGACGACGAGCCGGATGGCATCAGCATCCCCCAATTCAAGTTGTCGGGTGAACCGCCCAAGGGCGAGACCTGGCGGCATGACCTGTCAGACTGATCCCGGCCGGAGTCGGGACCTCAGAATGACAGATACCAAGTAGGCGCTTGAAGTCCGTTCAAGGACATTTTCCCGGCAATGATGGTTCGACGAGCTCACCACGAACGGAGTTGGTGGCCCTGAGTCTTGCCACCAGGCGCCAACCTCAGACCGGAGGACGGGCGATTGGCCATACTGATCAGCTTCGACATCGACGGCACACTTGAGGTCGGCGACCCGCCAGGCGGCGTCACCATGGATATGGTCCGCCAGGCCCAGGGCCTTGGCTGCCTGATCGGCAGTTGCTCCGACCGCACCGTGAGCGAACAACGCCGCATCTGGCGGGACCACGGCATCGAAGTGGAGTTTACCGTCCTGAAACACCGGCTTAAAGAGGTCAAGGAACGGTTCCCGGCCGATGAGTATTACCATGTGGGCGACACCGAGATTGACCGCCGGGCCTCGCTCCAAGCTGGGTTCAATTTTTTGCCTGTGGAAGATGCCGTCGTCCGTTTATTGAACGGACTCGCACCCCAATAGTTCAACTTCTCATGTACGCTGGGGGCACGAACCATTCGACTCTACTATGAATTGGCCTACCTCTGGCCGATCATCAGCCCGCCCGAAGAATACGCCGGCGAAGCCGAGGTTTTTGGGGACGTGATCCACGAGAAGCTAGGGCCTGGACGCCACCGGTTGCTGGAGTTGGGTGTGGGTGGCGGGCATAACCTCTCCCACTTGACTGTGGATTTTGATTGCACCGCCATCGACCTGTCGCCCGATATGTTGGCTCTTTCGGAAGGTCTCAATCCTGGGGTAGAACACCACCTGGGAGACATGCGGAAGATACGCCTCGGACTGACCTTCGACGCCGTACTGCTCCACGATGCGGCCTCTTATCTGCTGACCGAACAGGAACTTCAGGAGACGTTCGCCACGGCGGCGGCCCACCTGCGGCCCAGCGGCGTGCTGATGGTGGCGCCGGACTGGTTCCAAGAGACTTTCCCCGATGGGTGGGTCTACGCCTGGGACAGACAGAAGGACGGGGTGGAGGTCAAGATCGAAGAGGTCATGGTTGACCCGGACCCGTCGGATACCCAGGTCGAATCGACCTACACCTACACCATCAAGAAAGACGGGGAGACCACGGTGGAGATTGACACCCACATAACCGGCCTCTTCCCCATCGGCACTTGGACCAGCCTGATGGAAGAGGCGGGGTTCGCCGTTGAGCTCCGGCCCCTGCCGCCCAACGAGGGCGGTTACGGGTCTTGGCTGTTTATTGGGGTATCCGGGGCCGCGGGCTAGTCGTCGTCCCCGGAGATGGTGCCCGCCAGGAACTCGGACACGTCTTCCAAGCCCTGTTCCTTCAATCGCTCGACGGCGAATCCCTCGGCCTCTGTCGTGTCCATATCCTTGGCCAGGTGCTCGGCCTGCAGGTCCTTCAAGACCCCCCGCCCTTCGATGGCCACCCGTTGCAGCAGCTTGCGCCACTGGATGATCTCGGCGTCGGTCCCCGACAGCTTTTCGGGGGTGTCGTAGCGCTGGGGCGTCATGATCTTGGCGTCCTGGTTGGAGAACTGGATGTTCATCACCCAGTTGTTCCAGAGCCGGAAATGGACCCGCTCGTAGATGCGGCCCAACAGGCTTCCGGGCCTGGTGGTGTGGTAATAAACGATACGGGTGACGTTTTCGTCGATGGGCACGCACATCCGGGTGTACATGTGGGTGCGCGCGTCGGAGCGGAACATGCCGGGCAGGTGGTGCCCCGAGCCCCACAGCGGGTTGTTGGTGGTCGGGGGCGTGGCCATTCGGCGTTTGTTGGCCGGAATAAAGACCCAGTTCCAGAGCAGGCGCCACTTACTCTTGGGCCAGCGGCCCAGGCCGTCGTGGGTGTCCTGATATGGAATCTTGCCCCGAAGGATGTTGATGTAGTCCCTGAAGCCCCAGGCACGCCTGGGATTGCCCTCGGTCTTCTGGTCTCCCCAGATTACGTTGAAGCCGTTGCCCACGAAGACCGGCCGGATGCGGGGCGACCGTGCGTAGGGGTCAAGGGGGCCGCGGCCCAGCATCAAGATGGAGTCACGGTGGACATAATAAACATGGGAGTCCATGGAGTTTTCCAGGGCCACCCGCCAATTTATCGGCCAATCCGTGATTCGGTAGAGGACCTGGCTGTTTTCTTCAAAGAACTCCTCGGGGACATCCTCTTCGATGGGGGCAGGCTCGTCCTCGCCCATCCAGACGAAGACCATGCCCTTCAGGGTTTGGGTGGGGTATTTACGGGCCTGGACCTTGCCGGGGATACCCGAGTTGGGGCCTTCACTCAAGACCGCGACGCACTCGCCCGCGCCGTCGAAGACCCAACCGTGATAGGCACAGGCCACCGTGCCCTTGAAGTGACAATCGCCCTGGGACAAGCTGGCGCCCCGGTGGGGGCAAACGTCCCAGAGGGCGGCCACGTTCCCCTGCTCATCGCGGAAGAAACATAATTCCTCGCCCAGCATCTGGAGGCGCACCGGCTTCCGGCCAACCTTCTTGTCCAGGAGAGCGGGGTACCAGAAGTCGCGTAGTCCCGTGGGCGGGGCCAACTGCCGCCGGTCTAGATCGGTCTGTTTCGTTGTTGACACCATCGGTTTATCTCCCCTGTCCGGGCCGGACGCCCTATCTTCGGCGCGGATGCCAGACTGCCTGCTACGGCTTCATCACCGCCAGGCATTTGCTGGAGTTGAAGATATAGGTCTGCAGAAATTCGATGATCTCCGGCTTGCGGTCCAACTCTTGCATGGCCCCGGCCAGACACATCCAGTTCAGCATCTCCTGTTGACCGGCGTCCTCGATCTGGGCATTGGTTATGCCGCGCCAGGCCTCATAGTTGCCGGCTTTCAGTTCCTCGAAGCGGGCCAGGTCCGATTCCACGTCTGGGTAGAGCCACCAGTTCTTGGGGGTCAGGAAGGCATGGGACCAACTGGAGGACGCGATCAGGACCGCCCGCCACGGGCTGGCTTGGAGGGCACGGGCCGTGGCCGCTCCCAGCTCCATGCACCGCTTGGGCGAAGGGCCGGGCGGGTCCATGGCCATATCCACGCCATTGATCTGCTGGGTGATGGCCCCGCCCCGGTTGCGGATGACATTGCTGCCGTAGCAGTTCACGGAGAACGGTATCACCGGATAGTCGAAGCCTTTGCGGTCGTAGTCCAGGTAGAGCAGGGTGTTTACGAAGGCGTGGCCCAGGCCCTGCTGGTGGAGAGGTTTGTAGGAGTAGGCGATGTCAAATCCGTCTTCAAGGAGAGCGCCGGCCAGATAGCGGCTGGATTCGTGTCCCCGGTAGCGGAAGATCTTGTTGGCGGGCTCATCCCAGACATTGGGGCGCTGGCCGCCGTCATGGCCCACCATGGGCTGACATTCAAATTCATCGTAGGCCATGATGCAGAAGGCGGGGATGATGTCTTCTTTGAAGTTCTCGTACTGGTCGTCGCCCCAGATCAACACCACGTCGGGTTCGAATGCGTCGATCTCGGCCCGCAACCTTCGGAACCCGTCGACCAGCTTCCCGCGTTGAAACTTGGCGGCGGTGTACCCTTGGTCGTCGCCCCACTCGGCGCGCATCGCCTCGGGCCAAGACTCCGGGTTTTTCTGCTCCGCTGGGATGCGGTCATTGGTGAGCGCCCTAGTTAGGGAGTAATTCTTCAGCTCATCGGGCGTGATGAGCGATGGGGAGTGGGTTAGGCCGACTCCAAGTATCTCTGCCATTTGAATTCTCCAGGGGTAGAGATTTCAGGATGTCTTCGTGATGTCTTGATAGGCTTCAGGTGGGGACCTGCCCCATCTCCGACTGCGTCGAGAGTCTCGACTACGTCGGACCTAGCCTTCCCCCGGCACCGGGGGAAGGGATAATTTGCCGGTCCTACGGACTGAATAAAGCCAGGCATTTGTTGGAGTTGAACACGTAGGTCTCTACGTAATCCAAAATCTCCGGTTTGCGGCCCAACTCCTGCATGGCCCCGGCCAGGCACATCCAGTTCAGCAATTCCTGTTGGCCGGCGTCCTCTATCTGATCGGTGGAGATACGTTTCCAGGCATCGTAATCCCCGTCGC
>JACZYV010000142.1:0-7968 GCA_022570905.1 Chloroflexota bacterium | reverse complement strand
AGTCCGGGGGAGTTGGCGAGCGGTATTTTCCGGGCCGCCGAAGGATTAGCGGCCGCGGCCAGATCCCATCCAGCCGGTCAGCCCGTTCGCTGGGTGGACGGGGTCGAACAGGACGCGGGCACGGTGCTGGCGGCCGTATTGGGCGAATTTTTGGTCCATGGATTCGACATCGCCAGGTCGGTGGGGCAAAGCTGGGATATCCGCAAACAGCATGCCGCCCAGGTCCTGGCCGGCACAGCGCCAGCCATGCCATTGTTCGTGCACCGGGAGAATGCCGCGGGATTCAACGGCTCCTACGACGTCAGGGTGCGCGGCGGCGTGCGGTTCGTCGCTCGCTTCAATGACGGAGTCTTGACCATAGAATCACCTGGACCAAAAGGGGCGGACTGCTACCTGTGGGCGGACCCGGTGGCGATGCTCCTGGTCTTCTACGGGCGGGTTAACCAGTGGGGCCAGGTAGCGAGGGGAAAGATGCTGTCCTGGGGCCGCAAGCCGTGGCTGGGGCTCAAGTTCAAGGGCCTGATCATTGACCCGTAATCACACGAAGGATTTGAGGGGCTAAAGATGAAAGTTGCCGTTTTGGGAGCGGGGGCGCTTGGTTCCATATTGGCCGGTCATTTGGCGCGGGCCGGAGAAGACGTAACTTTGATCGCCCGAGGTGACCGGGCCGGATATCTGAGGGAAAACGGGATCACCATAACTGGGGTGGCCGAATTCAACACCCCTTGCCCCATAACGTCGGACCCCAGTGAGTTGCGCGACGCCGACGTCTTGATCGTAACGGTTAAGACTCATGACATGGAGGCCGCGATCTCCAGTTTGGCCCACGTCAGATTTTCCAGTGTGATCTCCGTACAGAACGGAGTCCATTTAAATGAACAACTAGCAGGGTTTTTTGGCGCAGCCTGTACAGTTGGTTCATCTGCTTATTTCAGCGGCGAGATGTCGCCGAACGGTGATGTGCGGTTCACCGTTAACGACGGGTTTTTTATCGGGGAGCTGCCCGAGGGAGTATCGGACCGGGTCCAAGACCTGTCGGCGATGCTGCAGAATGCCGGCATAAAATCCGAACCGGTCGCCAACATACAGACGTTCCAATGGTCAAAGTTCGCGGCGTGGGGGGCGGCAGCGCCGGTGAGCATCCTGACCCGGCTGGCGACCTACAGATTTTTGTTGGACCGAGACTCCGCATTGATCTTTGCTAGAATCGCGCGTGAAATTGCAGGTATCGCCGACAAAATGGGAATCACTGTGGAAAATAGCGGCCTATTCCCGGTAAAAGCGTGGGTGAGCGGGTCAGAAGAAGAGGCCGTATCGATGTTGCAAGAATTAGGCGCATATCTTGAAGCGAATGCACCCGAGCACCGGGTATCTATCCTGCAAGACCTGGAACGGGGACGGCGGTTGGAGATCGACGAGACGTTGGGATATGCGGTGGCGGAGGCACGCCGGCTCGATGTCCCGGCTCCGACGTTGGAAACGTGCTATGGACTTCTCAGAGGGATTAACCGGAATCTGTAGCCGGAATACAGCCCCATCCTAGCCTTCCCCGCACTCGGGGGAAGGTACTGCGTGTTTCCGCCGGTTCGAGGGAGGGATCTTTCAGCCTTTGGCGGGGAGGTATTTCTGGAACCAGGCCACGGTCTCATCCATGACCTGGGAGAAGGCCGGCTCCGCGTAGACCTCGTAGTGGCCGACGCCCTTCAGTACGACCAGTTTCTTGGGCTCCCCGGCGTTGGCGTATAGCTGCTCCGACTCCTCCGGCGGCACCAGGCGGTCGTCGCTGCTGGTGATGAACAGGATGGGCCTAGGGGATATGTGGCCCACGATCCACTCGGGGTTGAAGCCGATGGTGTCGTCAACGTATTCCACGGGTATGGTCCCCACGGCGGCGGGATTGTTCTTGCGGGCGGCGGCGGCCAGTTCGGCCGACTGACGGTCGGGAAGGAGTATCTCAGCCCTCTCCACCATCTCAGATTTTCCGGTTAGGGCACGCTGCTCCCGGTCGGCCTTGGAACGGTCCAACAGGTCGAACCATTCGTCCATGCGCCGCACGCGGCTCATCCACCGGGCGCCGTGTCCGATGCCGACCACGCTGACGATGCACTTGGCCCGCTCATCGACAGCCCCGACCCAAGAAACGGTGGCCCCGCCATAGCTGGTGCCGTAGATGCCGATGCTATCTTCGTTGACCTCGGGTTGGAGGCCCAAGTAAGTCATGGCGGCCTGCACGTCGGCGACCCGGCTATATGGAACCAGGCGGTTGGGGCTGACGCCCTCGCTGTCGCCCCAGCCTTTGTAGTCGAAGGTCATCACCACGTAGCCCGCTTCGTTCAAGACCCGTGCGTTGTCGGGCAGGTACAGGTCCTTGACCCCGGTGTAGCCGTGGCACAGGAGTACCGCGGAGCGAGTTTCGCCCGCGGCCAGGCCGTCGGGAACATAGACATCGCCGCAAAGTTTGAAGCCCTCGCTGTAGAATTCAATGGCTCGTTTCATCGGTCGTGCTCCTATTCAGATGGATAGAAGGGGGTTACTCGTCGACGTGGAGTCCGGCGGTCTGAAAATCGGCTTCGGTCATGCCGGCGAACCGGGCCGGCGAGAAGATCTCGATGGAGGATGGGACCTGCTTGCAGCCGCCCAGAATGTATTGGGTGACAGCTTTGGCGGTGCTGGGGCCGAGGTGAATACCCTTGGTTGTATGGCCGGTGGCCAGCACCACGCCTTCTTTGCCCGGCACCGGACCGATGATGGGCATGCGGTCGGGGCTGAGCGGCCGGGAACCGGCCAATTGCTGCACCAGTGACGCGTTCTCCAGGTCGGGGAAGACATCGATGGCCCGCTGCATGATCTCCACCCGGGCCGTCTCGGTGGGCACCCGGTCCATGTCCTCGCCCTGGTACAGCTGGTCTTGGTCGTAGTCCCGCCCTCCGGTGCTGCCCACACTCAGAAAACCGTCCAGCCGGCTGATCATGTGGCCGCGTTTGGGGGAACTGATCAACACCTGCAGCGGGTCGCCGCCGTATTGGAGCAAAAGGCGCTCTCCCTTCAATGCTCCCACGGGAATGGGGAAGTCCAGGTCTTTCTGGAATGCAGGACTCCAGAGACCGGCCGCCACCACCACCGTGCCACACGAGATATCGCCCCCCAGCGTCCGCACGCCGGTGATCCGGTCTCCTTCGGAGATCAGGCCGGTAACCTGGCGGAGGATGGTCTGGGCGCCTTTGCGTTCGGCCCCGGCGGCCAGGGCCAGGTTCAGCCGGTAGCTGTCCAATTGGGCCGACTCGTCCTCATAGACCGCGCCCCGGAGCGACGGGGTCAGCCTCGGTTCCAGTTCGTGAACGTCGGCGGCGGTGATCCAGCGCATGGAGACGTGCTCTTGCTGCCAGGACATGAGGTCTTTGATCAGCTCCTCTTCACTCTCTTCCAAGGCCAATCTCAGAGAGGGGCGCCGCTGGTACAGCAGGTCCATGCCTGTTGCCGCTTCCAATTCCTCGACCAACGAGGGAAACTCGCGGTAGCTTTCCAGTCCGAATTGAAAGGATGGGCCGGGGGTGAACTCGGTGCCCAAGAGGCTGATGAATCCCGTTGCGTGGGCTGAAGAACCGCTGCCGATGGATTCACGCTCGATCAGGGCGACCTTGATGCCCTCTCTCGCCAGGTAATAGGCTATAGAGCAGCCTATGACTCCCGCGCCGACCACGGCGACGTCGACTTTTTCGGCCATGTGAGATGAGACTCCGGGGAGGGGATGGCAGGAATTATGGGAGGGCCGCCCGTAGCTGTCAACAAAGCAAGGGAGCCTAGTGGGCCGGCCGGAAGGTTAGCTGACGGCGGGCGAGGGGATGGGCGCAGCCGATGGGATCCCGGTCAAGTTGGCGCTCAGTTCCCAGAGGGCGGCGGCTTGGGCTTCGTCGTAGCTGCGCGTGGAGGACCGGACGATCTGTTTCTTGTCCAAGTACTTGCCGGAGACTCCTTCCATCTCGGGAGAAGACGCGGCGTAGACCGATGTTAGGGCGCCGGCCTCGACGCTGATTCCCCGTACGCCAAGCAGCAGGTTTAGGAAGCGGCCCAAGAGTCCGTTGTTGCTCATCATATTGGTCGCCACCAGGCCGGGATGCAGGGCATTGGCCGTCACTCCGGTGCCCTCAAGCCGCCGGGCTAGTTCATAAGTGAAGAGCACATTGCACAGCTTGGAGCGGGAGTAGGCCCGAAAACCGGAATACCGGCGGGGCGCATGGATGTCGAACAGGTCTATGCGGGCGTTCTGATGGGTCGTGGAGGCCACGTTAACCACTCGGGCCGGGGCCGAAGCCACCAGAACGTCCAGCAAAAGGTTGGTAAGCAGGAAATAGGCAAGGTGGTTGAGGGCGAAGGTCATCTCGATGCCGTCGGCGCTTTTCTTCCGGCTGATGTGGATCGCTCCAGCGTTGTTCACCAGAACGTCCAACCGCTGGTGCCGTTCCTTGAACTCTTTGGCCAAGCGGCGGACGTTTTCCTGGGAGGAAAGGTCGGCCACCAGGAATTCCACCGCGTGATTGCCGCTTTCTTCCCGGATGTCGATGGCGGTGACGGAGCACCTGGCTTGGTCTCGCCCAACGATGACGACGTTGGCGCCCATGTGGGCCAATTCAAGGGCGGTCACCCGCCCGATGCCCGCCGTCGCTCCCGTCACCAGGCACGTTTTACCTGCCATCAGATCGGAACGGCAAGAATGTCTATTCGCCATCAGGGCCTCCGGAGCCAGCGGATGCTAGCTCACATGTTATCGTCTCCGAAAACGTGCGTTAATACAATGCCGCCGCGAGCGCAGACCGGCCTTGGCATAAATTGATTCCCAGAGTCTCAGGGAGTAATCTGATGCTCGATAAAGTTGGACCCAAGACATGGTCCCAGACATTGGGACAACCGGAGATTCAAGTTGGAATTTGAACTACAGGCATCGACCGCGCCCGGCAAGCAGATGGTCGAACTGGCTGAGAAGCACGCCGCCGATTTCGCGGCGAGGGCCGCTGAGCACGACCGGGACGCGACCTTCCCCTTCGAGAACATAGAGGCGATGAAAAAGAGCGGTTTCGCCGCTGCGGCGGTGCCCGAGGAGTTCGGGGGAATGGGCGTTTCCTCGATCCATGACTGCGTCGTGGCCGTGAGCCGCTTGGGGCGGGGCGATGGGGCAACCCCGCTGGCTTTCACCATGCACTTGTTCCGGACCCTGCTCACCGTGCGGGCCCTTCGCGACGCCGTTATTACCGGGGACCAGGCACGGCGAAAACGGTCCGAGGACCTGTTGAAGAAGATCGGCGCGGGTGAACTGATCATAGCGGTGGCCAACGCGGAACGAGGGGCCAACATCCGGACCTCCCAGACCCTGGCCACCAAGGTCGATGGAGGTTGGTTTTTCAACGGCGCCAAGGCCTTCGCCACCGGCTCGCCCGCCGCCGATGTTCTGGCCGTCCGCGCCCGTTACGAGAACGAGGCCGGGGAGATGCGTTTGGGGGCCGCCATCGTGCCGGTCACCCGCCCTGGCTTAGAGATCATGAACAATTGGGACGGCATGGGCATGAGGGCCTCAGGCAGCCACGATGTAGTGTTCACCGACTACTTCGTCAAGGACGAAGAGTTCGATGACATCGGCGAGTTCGGGAAATTCAACGCCCCATTCTTGGCGGTGGCCTCCGGGACTTCTCTGGGGCTCTGTTCCACCTTCCTGGGCATCGCCGAGTCGGCCCACCAGATAGCGGTGACCGCGATCAAGGACCGGGACCGTGGCAGGTATCCCATGAATCAGGTAACCGTCGCCGAGAACGAGATAGACCTGGCCGCCACCCGGGCCATACTGAGCCGCGCGGCCCAGGCCTTCGACGATTTTTACCAGACCGGCGCCGGGGTATCTCCCACCGGTGTTCCTTCCAGCGATGTTTCCGTGACGGAGGCGTTCCAGCTCATCAAGAACGCCGCCTGCGCCAAGAAGTTCGTGATGGAAACATCCGGGGTGATCGTCGACCGGGCGATCACGTTGTATGGCGGCGGAGCTTACCTGGCCAACAGCACCCTGGCGCGGATGTACCGGGACGTGAGGGCCGGTCCCTTGATGCAACCCTGGGCCCGGAACCAGGCCATCGAATTCATCGGCAAGGTCGCCTTGGGCCTGGACCCCAATCAAGAGTAATCAAACGGACCCAGACGGTCCAGGAGGAACGATGGCCGGTCCCACGATCACCTTTGGCGTCAATCTTTCGGTGGAAAATTATTGGGACGTCCCCGAGTTCGCCCGCCGGGCCGAGGACCTGGGCTACGGCCGGGTGACCATGGGCGAGCACATCATGGACGGCAACCCGCCGCGGCCCACGCTGCTAAATCTGCCGGCCATGGCCGCCGCCGCCGGAGCAACCAGGCGCCTCCGGGTGATGACCGGGATCGTCGTCGCGCCCCTTTACCATCCGGTGACGTTGGCCAAACTGGTGGCCAGCGTGGACCAGGTTTCGGGAGGCCGCCTGGACTTCGGGATCGGCATCAGCGGCCAGCGGGGCACCAAGATCGAGTTCGATGCCGTGGGCGTCGATGTCCACACCAGGGGCAAGCGCACCGACGAGATGCTCCAGGTGATGAAACGGCTCTGGACCGAGGAACACGTCTCCCACCACGGCGATTTCTTCGATTTCGACGATGTTACGCTGTTGCCCTTCCCGGCTCAGCAACCGTACCCGCCTATCTGGGTCTCGGGCCGCAGCGACGCAGCCATGCGGCGGGCGGGCGTGATGGGCGACGGCTGGTATCCCTACCTGTTCACGGTCCGCCGGATCAAAGCCAGCAACGAGATGGTGCGCCAGTTCGCCGCCGAGGCCGGGCGCGACTTAACCGGATTCCATTGGGGCCTGAACCAGCCAACCGCCATCTCCGCCGATGCCTCGCAGGCACTGGAACCCGCGGTCTCCAACGTGGGCGAACGGTACGTCACCCCGGAGCGCAGCGCCGAGAGCATCGCCCAGGCGCTGTGCATCGCCGGGACCCCTGAACAATGCATCCGGGCCGTCGAAGACCGAATCGATGCGGGAGTCGAGCACATGAATCTGGGATTCCTGGCCTCCGAACCGGACGATTTTTACCGCCAGATGGAGATGTTCGCCTCCCACGTCATGCCCCAATTCCAAAGTTAGGAGCACAGCCATGCCGGACTCAATTTCGCTGAAGATCGAGAGCGACATCGCCGTCCCGATGAGGGACGGCGTTACCCTCTACGCCGACATCTACCGGCCCGACGGCGATGGTCCTTTCCCGACCATCCTGCAGCGCACGCCCTACGACAAGACCAACGCTCTGAGCGCCACCATGCTGGACCCCATCAGGTCGGCCAAGGCCGGGTTCGCGGTGGTGATCCAAGACACCCGCGGGCGTTTCGCGTCCGAGGGCGAGTTCTACGCCTTCCGGGACGAAATCAACGACGGCTATGACACCGTGGAATGGGCCGCCGCCCAACCTTGGTCCAACGGCAAGGTCGGCATGTACGGAGCGTCTTACGTGGGGGCGACCCAATGGCTGGCGGCCACCTCCCGTCCGCCCCATCTAAAGGCCATAGCGCCAACGGTCACCGCCTCGAACTACCACGACGGCTGGACCTACCAAGGCGGGGCCTTCGAGTTGGGGTTCAACATGTCCTGGACTCTGCTCCAGTTGACCTTGGCAAATTTCAAGAACGTGTCCGGCGTCCAGGGCGTGCCCCGGGAGCGGCGGGGACAGTTGATGCGAGCCGTGGACAACATGACCGAAGGTTTCGGCTTTTTGCCAACCAAAGACTTTCCTGAACTCGACTCCGGCTTGGCCAAGTACTACTACGATTGGCTGGCCCACCCTGATTTCGACGATTATTGGCGGAAGCTCTGCATCGAAGACCAACACTCTGAGATCGAGGTCCCGGCGATGCATACCGGCGGCTGGTACGACATCTTCCTGGGTGGGACTATCCGCAACTAC
>JACZYV010000141.1:0-8025 GCA_022570905.1 Chloroflexota bacterium | reverse complement strand
GACATCCTGCGATTCACCGCCTTCATGGATGTGGGCACCGCTGTTCACCCGGCCTACGTGGAAGGCCAGATCCAAGGCGGCTCGGTCCAGGGGATCGGCTGGGCGCTGAACGAGGGATACGTCTACGACGAGAACGGCGCCATGCTGAACTCCAGTTTCCTGGACTACCGCATGCCCACTTCGCTGGATGTGCCCATGATCGACACGGTGATGATCGAGGTCCCGAATCCGAAGCACCCGTTTGGGTTGCGGGGCGTCGGTGAGGCGCCGATCATCCCTCCATTGCCTGCCATGGCCATCGCCGTCTCCAACGCCATCGGCGTCCCGATGAGGGACTTGCCCATGACTCCCGACGTTATCCTTGCCGCCATTGAATCCAAGGGCGGATAAACCTTTGCCTGGATTGTTGGCTTCCGTCCGGGGTCCGGATTGATCTCAACGCGTGGGTTATATTTTTTCGCCGTAAACCGGAGCTGGGGCCCACTAATTGTGCCCCGGAAGTGTGAATGTTGACCTGGTATGGATACCGGGTTCGTAATTCGTGACCCTATCGCGACGAAATAGATTGACACCATCCCTGCAAGACCGTAAAATCTGGCTCTCAACTCGGCGGTTAGAGTTATTACCTGGAAGTATTCCGTAATGGGAGGCACAATCAATGGCTTACAATCTAGATGGAGCGCTCTTGGAAGTCTGTACCTGTAACATCCTCTGTCCATGCTGGGTGGGCGAGGACCCAGATAATGGGGATTGTCAATCCATAATGGCGTGGCATTTCGACAAGGGCACTATCGACGGTGTAGACGTGGCGGGTCTGACGTTTGCCGGAGTGATGGATATCCCGGGCAACGTACTTGCGGGAAACTGGCGCGCCATGGTGTACATCGATGACAAGAGCACGCCACAACAGGAAGAAGCTCTACTGAACCTGTTTACTGGTAAGCTGGGCGGCCCCGTGGCGGACCTGGTTAAGTTGATCGGGGAAGTTGTAGGCGTGGAGCGGGTACCTATCACCTTCGAAATAGAAGGCGTCTCGGGATCGATCAAGATCGGAGATGTAGCTGAGGCCGAGATAGTGGCCTACAAAGGAGCCACGGGTAAGGAATCGGCCCTTTACGACACCGTATTCAGCACCATACCGGGCACACCGGCGTATGTGGGGAAGGCCACTAATTACCGGGCGAATGTCCCTGCGCTGAACATCAACATCAATCTGAAAGACCACAATGCCGTTTCAGGCCCATTCCACTTCGAAGACTAAGGGCAAGTGAAATCTGGTTATTCGGTTCAACGATTTTGGCGGGCCATCGGACTTGACGGTCATGGTCCGCCACCCCGATTAGGCGTTTTGTGGCAAAGCTTGCACAGGGACAGGCTGTTCCTGGTTCTCTTGGCGGCCTTGATCGCCCTGGCTTGGGTAAGCTTGTTGGCGTGGGGGCACTCCCCTTACAGCCGCTTCTTAGATCATGAGGCGCTAACCGAGGTTACCGGCGAGGACGTCCGCCTGCTGGTGTTCTTTGTGGCTGGCTGGACGCTCATGATCTTCGCCATGATGTTGCCAACGACATTGCCGCTCATACGCCTGTTTCGCACCATCACCAGTGACCGTTCCAACCACATTGTTTTGGCAGGACTCCTCTCAGCCGGATATCTAATAGTTTGGATGGCGTTCGGCGTAGTGGTGCATGTGGCCGACCTGGGCGTGCACGAGTTGTCGGAGCAGATCGGGTGGCTGGACTCCAACGATTGGGTCATCGGGGCGGGTACCCTGGTCTTGGCCGGAGCCTACCAATTCACGCCGTTGAAATACCATTGCCTGGACAAGTGCCGGTCACCTTTCAGCTTCATCAACAGGCGGTGGAGCGGCGGAAATGAACTGAGCCAGTCTTTTCAAATCGGTTTCGATCACGGCATATTCTGCCTTGGTTGCTGCTGGTCATTGATGCTTCTGATGTTCGGCGTGGGCGCTGGCAACATTGGGTGGATGCTTCTGCTGGGAGGTGTGATGGGCGTCGAGAAAAACATGCCCTGGGGGCGACGATTAAGCGCCCCATTGGGATATTCTTTGATCGGGAGCGGAGCGCTGGTTACCGTGGTCCATTTCCTGTGACCGCCGGCCTGCCCCTCGGCGTACTTCGTATCTATCGCCCCTGATTTCTGAGTAGGGTTGCCCAACCCAACCCTGCCTAAAGCGCCCCCTCCGCCTCCAACGCGGTCACTTCTTCTGGAGTCATGCCGCCCAGGGAGCAAAGTATCTCCGCGGTGTGCTCGCCCAATAACGGGGCTGTCACGGCGGGGGAATCGACGCAGGCCGTTAGGCGGGCCGCGGTTTTCACCCCACGGAAGGTGCCGCCCAGGGTGTCGCCGGTTTCCACGAACATCTGGCGGGCTTCCAGGTGGGGGCAATGGGCCAGGTCGGACATGGTTTGAGTAACTCCCATGGAGAAACCGATCTCCGTCAGCATCGCAGCCACCTGAAATTTGGGTACTCCAGTCGACCACCCCTCAATGGCCGGAATGATGTGCTCATAATAGAACTGGCCGTCCATTCCGGGCCCGGCCAGGTACCGGGCGTCGCCTTCCAACAGGTCTTCCCGGCCGACCACCTTCCACAGTTCCCGCATCCTGTCCTCAGAGCGCACGCCCGCCATCACCACGTACCCGTCCTTCGCCCGAAAGGTGATTCCGGCATTGGCCAGCCGTTCCCGGGACCGGACCGGATCGTCGCCAGTCGTCTGGAAGACGTTCATCGCGCCTTCCATGTGGGCGAACATGCAATCGTACATGGCCATATCCACATGCTGTCCCCGCCCGGTCTTGCGCTTTGTCTCCAGGGCCAGGACGATGCCCAGCGCCGTCCAGACGCCAGGCACCGAATCGCCGATGTTGTCGCCCACGCTATGCGGCCCACCATCGGTGTCGCCGGTAATCTCCATCCACCCCGCCATGGCCTGAATGCTCATGTTGTTCGCCGGCCGGTCGGAGTAAGGCCCGTTCAAGCCTTCGCTGTCGCCATAACCCGTGATGCTGGCATAGACCAGGCCGGGGTTGATCTCGCTCAGGTGGTCATAACCCAATCCCAGCCGGCGAAAAGCCCCGGGCCCCCAGTTGTCCAACAGAACGTCGGAGTTACGCACTAGTTCCTCGAAGGCCGTTTTACACCTCGGGTTTCTCAGGTCGATGGAAACACTCTTCTTGTTCCGGTTCACGCCGAGGAAGCGGGAACTCATCTCCCGGCCGTCTGAGGATTTTATGAAAGGGCCGCGGCTCCGGACCAGGTCTCCGGCGCCGGGCCGTTCGATCTTGATCACCTCCGCGCCCATATCCGCCAGGATCATGGAGCAAAACGGCCCCGCGACTATATGGGTGGCGTCCAATATTCTGATACCCTCCAAGGGCAGCGGCAGCTTATCGCCTGCTTGGGTCATCGAAACACCTCGTGCATCCTTCCGTCAGGCCTGATATGCCACGGAAGAACACAAATAGCCGTATTTGCCGGCATTTTACACCGCGATCAGCTTGTTGCACCTTCTTTTTAATCCCAAAACTGCCCGCTAGCCGGTGCGACGCCTCTGGTGCGCGCGGCCCTTTCTGTTAAATCCATCTCGATCCATTCCACTGGAGTCCAATATGAAAGCCAAAGGCGTATCCCACATCGCAATCTGCGTGGCCGACTTGGAGAAATCCCTTGAGTTCTACCGGGATATTTTAGGGCTCACGGTGAAGATGCGCACTACCCAGGAGATGGCTGGGCGGCCGGGCGCGGAGTCGGCCGAGATGTACGAGCGTCCCCGGAAGGCGAGGACGGTCGCCAACATATATTTCGACGACCCCGCATATCCTCAGCCTTTCCTGGTGCTGACCTCACATCCAGGGGACCAGGTTGGGGGTGAGCCCATCAAACTGGACCAGAGGGGCATCAGCCATATCTCTTTTGGGGTCGAAAACGTGAAGGCCTTCGCTGAAGAGCTGGCCGCCAAGGGGGTTCCCCTGGCGGGGAGCATGGAGGACTTCACCGATGAGTCGGGCAACGTGCGGACCATCTTCGTCTACGATCCGGACGGGATACTGGTCCAGTTCGACGAAGGTCCACCCGCCGGCTGATCCAAGTTTCCATTACCTTTGGTGGCAGCGACGGTGGGAGTAACGGTGCATAGGGCGCTCCTTAGATTGGGAGTGCCCAAGAACGTCCGGCAGGAAGGAGAATCGATCGAACAATGTTGACCGTATTTGGTTCCATCGCCGTGAGCATCATGTTTCTTTCCTACTGGACCGAGGAACGTTCCAAATGGTTGGTGCTGGTTTTCGCCCTGGGATCAGCAATGACTTCTCTGTACAGTGGTTTGGCGGGGGTATACCCCATAACCGTGATCGAAGCGTTATGGGCGCTGGTCGCCCTTCAGCGATTTGCGCAAAGGCACGTCAGAGAAAGAAATGAATCCGGCGCCTGATGGGTGCTGGATTTTGGGTCAACCCCGTTTCAATCCACTTTTCCGACGCGGTTAAAGCAACTTTTCCACCGATTCTTCCACCAGATCCCGCACCGTAGAGGTCGTCACTCCCCGGCCGGCGAACAAACACTCACAACACCCTTCTGCGTCCGTCCCAGGCGGCATGTGGCCTCGGATTTCAGCTTGAGGCACAACCATCGAAGGACACCGATCGGGTCCAACAAAAGAAAGGGCCGTCCTTCCCGGCATGTTGCCCGGAAGGACGGCCCTTGTTGCTCGGTTGGTTTAGAAAACCGGCCCGCCGCCTCCATCAGGGATTAGAAGATCCGAGGCGGCGGCCAGTCACCCTCCCACATCAATCACACCGTTGGGTGGATATCAGGGTCCGCGGGGGCGAGATAAGAATGATAAAAATAGGTGCATTGCCTCCGCAGATTACTAGCATTTGCTTGACCCGGAACAGCGGCTCCAGCCCCGGTCCGTAAGTCCGTGGACCCATCTGACATTTGGCTGTTTCAGCTTTCCGTTTCGACTACTTAGGATGTTGTTAATTGGCCTGCCGACGGTGTTAGGCCGCTTTGCGGAGGCCGGTTTTAGACCCCCCTCCGGAATTTAACCCGCCGATGAAACGGTAACCTACGCCTGGCACATTGGCGAACCACTTCGGGTCTTTTGCGTTGTCGTGAAATTTACGCCGCAAGCGCATGATGTGTTGTTTCACCGAACCGGAAGCACCCAGCCCCGCTTTGGAGAGTTCTTTCTCGAGATCGGCCTTGGAGACCACGGCCCCATTATTCTTGACCAAAAGATACGTCAACTGGAACTCTGCCGGCGTCAGAGACACCTTGTGGTCTCCCAGGTGCACCTCATGGGTTGAGGGATCGACCCTCACGTCTCCAACGATTAGCGGTTCACCGGTTTTACCTGATTTGCGACCTTCGGTGCGCCTCATCAGGCTCCAAACTTTGAAGGTCAACTCCGAAAGTTCACAGGGTAGTTGTATATATTCGTCAGCTCCCGCTTCCAGGGCGGTTACGGGTTCCAATTCATTGGTTTGGTGGTTCAACACCACTAGGGGCACATCTGAGAAGGCCCGCAATTCCCTGATTATCTCGGAAAGCGATTTGTCCGGAAAATCTGGCTTCAGAAGCACCAGGTCCGGCGATTCTTCCTTGACCAGTTCCAACCCGCCTATGGCAGTGGTGGCGTTCAATGGGATCACGTCGGGCCAGCGCAGGCAGATTCCTAATCTAACGATCTCAGCAACCTGTGGATCGGCACCGATGAATACGGCCTTTTGCATTAAGGTAGTCCTCCGACGGGGTCAAAGTGCGGCGATTGGTATGCCGCACGCCGATTATTTCTTCCGTTTGCTTGCGTCTCGACCAGGGTTGGTCCGTTTGGGACCGGCCTGGCGCGGCGCGGGCTCTCGATCGATCGGTCCCACTTCGGGGTCCAGCCCCCATCCCGGGAACCGATCGAGTGCTGGAACCTCCCGTACCCACCGGGCCATGGTTCCGCTTGATATTGGTTCTCATTGAGTCGTCAAAGCGATGCGACATCAAAACGTTCCATCTTTAAGAGTGTCCCCCTCTAATACTCCCTACCCGGCAAAGTTAGGTCTTAGAGGAGGACACTGTGATTAGGGGTAGCGTCCTTTGATGATTGTTTTATCTGGGCCGCTTGGACCGCCAGGTATGAGGGAGGGATCGTGTCCACCCCCCAAAGATTGGTCAAAACGGGTGTAGTTTTGGATTCGCACGGGGTCCGGGGCTGCTTCCATGGAGTCACGTTGGAGGCCTGTGGCGATCAGAGTTATGCTGACCTCTTCACCCATGTTTTCGTCGACCCCCACGCCGATGAAGATATTGGCATCTTTTAGGACGGCGTCGGCGACAACTTGACGGGCGGCATTCACTCCGCCCAGCGTCATCCCGGCGGTACCCCCCTTGATCATGATCAACACACCAGTGGCCTTGTTGAACGACAGGTCCAAAAGTGGATTGGCAACAGCTTGACGGGCGGCTTCCTCGGGGCCGCTGCTCCCGATGCCCCGGCCAATAGACATGAATGCGCCGCCGCGGTAGTTCATCACGGAACGTACGTCGGCAAATTTCACGTTGATCTCTTGAGTGGCGTTGATACTCTCAGAAACGCCAATGATTCCTTGGGACACGACCTCATCGGCCTTCCGGAATGCCTGGGCCATATGAGCTCCACGGTCGAAGTAGTTCAATAGCCGGTCGTTGTGAATCAGGATCAGGTTGTCCACGTAGGGCCGTAACCGGTCGACTCCAGCAACGGCCAATCCCATCCGGCGGCGCCCCTCAAAGCTGAAAGGAGCGGTTATCAAACCCACCACCAGGGCGCCCTGTTCTTTGGCCAGATGCGCCACGTAGGGAGCGGCGCCGGTGCCAACGCCTCCGCCCATACCAGCGGTTACGAAGACCAGATCAGTGTTGGAAAGGGTCCACCGAAGCTGCTCGGATGATTCGTCTGAGCCGCCGCCGTTGGCCTGATAATCTCCGCCGGACCCCCAGGTCCGGGCTTTATTCGCGCCTATCTGGATGACATCGACCCTAGGATCACTCGTCTCCAGATCGATATTATCGGTGTTGACCATGGCAAAGGTCATGCCGGGAACAGTGTGGCGCATCATCCGCTTCACACAATTGCAACCGCCGTTGCCCACGCCGACAACCTTGATGCGCGCGGGAACCGGATCAATGGTGGCAGTCCGCACAGACGAGGTTTCCCTCGCCTGTTCACGACGCCTGTCCGTTGTGTAGTCCTGAATCGCCATCCTGTGTCCCTTCTGATACTGATTACCGGTGTTTGGCTGTCGGCTTTAACAACGCCTGGAAGATCCGGATGGCTGGAACCATTCCATTCACGTACCCAGGGTATCTCTCGAGTGTCTCCGGGTTCCCTCTGGTCACGGCGCTGTTGCTCCAGCAATCTTGCCATCCCAGCCAGGGGGCACTAAGCTCCAACCGGGTCATCCTGGGTGAGGTAAACAGGGACTGGCGATGGGGTCTAGATGGGGTCGTGGTAGAGGACCATCTGGACCACATATGGTCCCCGCAGCGTCAACCGGCGATTCTACGTGATATCTAAATAGTTTGGGGATACTGATATCCACCATCGGAACACTAATATGCAACCAGGCTTTCACTTATTGAAGACCGGTCTGGGGTCCAATGCCCTTGGGGATGGCAACCCCTAAACCGCTCCAGACACAGCCAAGACGTTGGCGGTTTCAGATCAGTCAGCAATCTTCTCTTACGGGAATCACAAAACTTCCCTATTTTTTTTGCCACAATGGCTGCTATGCTTGGGGCATCAAGCCGTGGGACTCGGCCTGTTGAACCGATCCGAGTTAGATAATGGAGAACTCTATTGGCAACGGCAGATAGCAGCGGAACTGACCGGAACGGCGGCGCAACGGTCCTGCTGGTGGAAGACGACAGGCCGTTATTGGAGTTTTTCTCAACCGTTTTACGCCGGGAAGGGTACAACGTCCTTACAGCGGAAAACGGACCTGAAGCCCTGGAGATCGCCAAAAACCGGCCCG